>CAZDEX010000023.1:0-9797 GCA_964504405.1 uncultured Gaiellales bacterium
GAGCTGTTCGTGCTCGAGCGCGCGGGCATCCGCCGCCCGCCCGACCTGCTCGTCGCGGCGACGGGCGACGACGAGGACAACATCATCATCTGCCAGCTCGCCCGCGAGAAGTTCGGCGTCGGGAACGTGATCGCGCGGATCAACGACCCGCGCAACCAGCCGTACTTCGACCTGCTCGGCATCTCGCCGACCGTCTCCGCAACCGGCGCGATCCTCGCGCTGATCGAGCACGAGGTACCGGAGCACGGGCTGATCCACCTGCTCGAGCTGCGCATGGAGAACCTCGAGATCGTCGAGGTGGCGATCGACGAGCACGCGAACGCGAAGGGCAAGCGGGTCGGGTCCCTGAGGCTTCCGGAGGGAGCACGCCTGATCTCGGTCGTGCGCAACGGCAGCGCGGACATTCCCGACGAATCGACTCAGCTGCAGCCGGGGGACCAGGTGCTCGCGATCCTGGAGCCGGGCAAGGAGGACGAGCTCCGGCGCGTCCTCCTGAAGGACTGAGCCCCTTCCTCGGAAAGGGGGAGTCGCCCCGGGAGCGGGGCCGCTACCGTGCCGGTGTGCGCCGGCCCGCGCCGCCTCTCCTACTCGCCTGGTGTGCCGCCTTCGCAGGGGCGCTCTCGATCGCGTCTGCGGTGACGCCCGAGATCGCAAACCGCCTCGACCTCGTCATCGGCGTGCTGCCGCCCGGCGTCCCGGGGGCGGCGAGGACGCTCGTGCTCGCACTCGGGGTGGGCCTGGTCTGGCTCGCCCGCGGCATCGCCCGCCGCAAGCGGCGCGCGTGGTGGCTCGCCGTCGTGCTCGTCGCCTCGTCTGCCGTGCTGCATCTCGCCAAGGGCCTCGACCTCGAGGAGGCGACGTTCCACCTCGTGCTGCTCGCCGCCCTCTGGCGCATGCGTCGGCAGTTCGTCGCGCCGGGCGATCCTGCGACCGTGCGGCCGCTCGTGCAGGTCGGTGTCGCCCTCGCGCTCGCGGTGCCGCTGCTCCTCGTCCTGATGTACGAGACGGACGATCTCTCGCGCCGCGTCGAGGTTGCCTTCCTGCTCGTGATCGGCGGCCTGGCGATTCGTGCGATGTGGCTCTGGCACCGCCCCCATCCGGTGAGCCCGGCCGGCGGCGAGGACCGTGCTCGCGCAGCGGAGCTCGTCCAGGAGCATGGCTCCGACAGCCTGTCGTACTTCGCGCTCCGCCGGGACAAGAGCTACTTCTTCTCGCCGACCGGCAAGTCGTTCCTCGCGTACCGCGTGATCGGCGGAACGGCACTCGTCGCCGGCGATCCGATCGGCGCCGAGGCGGAGCGGCGTTCGCTCGTGGCCGAGTTCGTCCGCGTCGCCCACACGAAGGGCTGGCGCGTCGCGGTCGCCGGCGCGTCGAGCGACTCCCTCGCAGACTACGACGGCCTCGGCTTCAAGTCGCTGTACCTCGGCGACGAGGCTGTGATCCGCCCGAGCGAGTTCTCGCTCGAGGGCCGCGCGATCCGCAAGGTGCGCCAGTCGGTTTCCCGCCTCGAGAAGTCGGGGTACGAGGTGCGCGTGCTGTCGACCGCCGACGCCGACGAGGCGCTGAAGGCCGAGGTGCGCGCCGTATCGGAGGAATGGCGCGGCAACTGGCCGGAGCGCGGCTTCACGATGGCGATGGACGCGCTGTTCCGCTACCCCGACACCGTGCTCGCGGTCGCGGTCGCGCCGGACGGCGCGGTCGGCGGCTTCCTGCAGCTCGTGCCGTCGCCCGCGAGCGAGGGCTATTCCCTCGCGTCGATGCGCCGTCGCAGGGACACGCCCAACGGGTTGATGGAGTACCTGATCACCGAGACCGTCGCCTGGGCCCGGGAGCACGGCGTGACGGAGGTGTCGCTCAACTTCGCGGTCTTCGCCGACTTCCTGCGTGCAGACGAGGACGCGTCGCGCTGGACGCGCGCCGCGCGCTGGATCCTGCTCAAGGCCGATCGTCTCTTCCAGGTGGAGCGCCTGCACGCGTTCAACCGGAAGTTCTTCCCGCACTGGCGCCGCCGGTACTTCTGCTTCGAGCGGTGGACCGACTTCCCGCTCGCCGGGCTGGCGTACCTGCACGCCGAGTCCCTGCTCACGCCGCCCGGGCCGTGGGTCAAGTCGCCGGACCTCGCCGCGCAATGAGAGTCGCCGCCGTTCTCCTCGGCGTCGCCGCGCTGGCACTCGGTGCGAGCACGAGCCTGTTGCAGGCCGCGCCGTCGAAGGACTGGCCGGTCTTCGGCTACGACGCGGCGCGCCACAACGCGAGCCCCGACACGACGATCACCGCACAGAACGTCTCCAAGCTCCAGCGGGTCCGCGTGAGCCTCGACGGGACGGTCGACTCGTCGCCGATCTACGTCGGCGGGAGGTTCGTCGTCACGACGACGTACGGCAAGACCGAGGCGCTCGACCCGGACACCGGGCGTGTGATCTGGCGGTTCACGCCGCCGTCATACGCGTCGATCGCCGGCAGCGCGCGGATCACGAACTCGACGCCTGCCGCCTCCACCGACCGCACGGCCGTCTACGCCGCGGCGCCCGACGGCCGCATCCGCAAGCTTCGCCTCTCCGACGGCAAGGTGCTGTGGACGACCGTGGTGACGCACGATCCGACGCACGAGAAGATGACATCGTCGATCAACGTCGCCGGCGGGCTCGTGATCGCAGCGACGGGCGGTTACATCGGCGACGCGCCGCCCTACCAGGGGCACGTCGTGACGATGTCCGAGCGCATCGGAAAGATCGCGCATGTCTGGAATTCGCTGTGCTCGAACAGGCACGCGCTGATCGTCCCGCGCACATGCGGATCGAGTGACTCCGCGATCTGGTCGAGGAACGGCGCGGCGGTCGACCCGTCGAACGGAACGCTCGTGGTCGGGACCGGGAACGGGCCGTGGAACGGCAGCACCGACTGGGGTGACAGCACGATCGTGCTCTCGCCCGACGCGTCGCGCATGCTTCGTCACTGGACGCCGACCGACACGCAGCAGCTGAACAACTCGGACACCGACATCGGGTCGACGAGCCCGGGCCTGCTCGACGGTGGGTATGCCGTGCAGGGCGGCAAGGACGCGAAGGTGCGCCTGCTGCAGCTGCATCGCCTGCCGGGGGTCAATGCGCGGCTGGGCGGCGAGTTGCAGACGCTTCCGACTCCAGGCGGCTCGGGACTGTTCAGCGTCCCCGCCGTCTGGAAGGGCAAGTGGGTGTTCCTCGCGACGGACGGAGGGACTGCCGCCTGGCTGCTCCAGGGCGGCCGGCTGCACTCGGTGTGGTCGAACGGCAACGGCGGGACGTCGCCCGTCGTCGCCGGGAACCTGCTCTACGTGGCCGGCAGCGGCGCCGTGAGCGTGTACGTGCCGACGAGCGGCAAGCAGGTCGCGACGCTCCCGTCCGGCGGCGTGCACTGGCAGAGCCCGATCGTCGCCGACGGCCGTGTTGCGGTCGCGGAGGGCAACGCCAACGACCACGCCACGACCGGCGTGCTCGACATCTACCGATTCTGAACCTGGTTCGCGGTTTTTAGCGAACCAGGTTCATGAGTTCCGCTCACCCTCGCAGCTCGCGTAACCCTTGATTCTGGTTCGGCTGCGCCGAATCAGAATCAGCCGGTCCGGCGGCGCCGCACCTGCGGCCCCTGTGTCCCGAGCGCGGCGTACGCGATCGCCTGCAGCGACTCGTTCAGGTTGCGCAGCTCGTGCGCGATCACCGTCAGCTCTTCGCGCCGTTCCTCGCGCGCGTTCATGCGCCGGAGCTCCGTGACGAGCTCGTCGAGCCGCGTCAGGAGCGCTTCGAGCTGGCGGTCCGTGACTTCTCCGTGCTCCACGGCTCCAGCTTAGTCCGCCAAACCGCCAGGCCGATGAGCGCGCCGACGGCGTCGATCGCGACGTCGATCGGCGTGCCGTGGCGGCCGCGCACGAAGGTTTGGTGGAACTCGTCGCTGGCCGCGTACCCGACCGCGAGGGGGAACGCCCACGCGTACGACGCGGTCGCGCGCACGAGCAGAATCGCGAGGATTGCGTACTCCGTCATGTGGGCGCCCTTGCGCAGCACGTAGTCCCACGTCCCGAGCCCGGAGTTGAGCGACGGGATGGACGAGAACGCGAAGATCACGGCCGCCCAGACGAGGACGGGGAGCCAGCGGGAGGCCATCGGTCCCAATGCTAGAGTCGGCCGTCCAAAGGACGATCGGTGAGGGAACCCGGTGCGAATCCGGGACGGTCCCGCCGCTGTGAGGGGAGATGCCCTTCGCCACGAGCCACTGGCGTGAGCCGGGAAGGCGGCGAAGGGGGAGCCCCGAGTCAGAAGACCCGCCGGTCGCCCTCCATACCGAACCCCTCGCGGAAGGAGGATTCGTGGCGAAACGCCTCATTCTTCTCGTCGTTCTGTTGTTGGTGCTGCCCGCGTCCGCGCTGGCGGCGACCGTCAAGGTGCGCGTCGAAGGCAAGACGCAGACGCTGTTCGGCCCGACGGAGATCACCGTCACCGCGTCGAACGCACTCGACGCGATCGAGCAAGCGTCGCTCCTCGGCGAGCTGTACTACCACGTGACGACGACGAGCTTCGGCCCGTACGTCGACCAGGTGGGCCGCTACGGCGGAACGGCGTCGAGCGGCTGGGTCTTCAAGGTGAACGACGCGTCGCCGCCGGTCGGTGCCGACAAAGTGGCGCTGAAGGACGGCGATCGCGTCCTCTGGTACTACGCCGACTTCGGCCCGACGGGTGGGCCGCCGACGCTGTCCGTGAAGGCGGCCGCGCAGGGCTGCTACACCGCGACGGCGTTCGACGACAACGGCAAGCCGACGAGCGTGAGCGGCCTGACCTGGCACGTCGGCTCGAAGAAGACCGCGTCGGGCTCGACGGGAACCACGTACTGCCCCGGCAAGCACAAGGGCTTGCTCCTGCGTGCGACGGCCACGGGCGCCGTTCGCTCCAACGCGGTGGCGTGAAGCGACTCGCCGTCCTCCTGCTCGCGCTCGCTCTCGCCGGTTGCGGCGGGAGCGGGCGCGGACACGGTACGGCGACGTTGTGGGTGACGCGCGACCGCGGCGCGCACGTGATCTACGCCGGCACGGTCCCCGCCGGGTCCGACGGCATTCGCACCGTCGAGCGGAAGCTGAAGGTGACGACGCGCTACGGCGGGCGCTACCTGCAGTCCGTGAACGGCATCGCCGGCTCGCTGTCGGGACAGCGCGACTGGTTCTTCTACGTGAACGGCATCGAGGGTGGCCGCAGCGCAGCCGAGGTGAGGATCGAGCCCGGCGACGTGCTCTGGTGGGACTACCGCTCGTGGACGCCCGCGACCATGCACATCCCCGTGGTCGCGGGCGCGTACCCGCATCCGTTCATCGACGCGCCTACGAGCGTCGTCTCGGCGAACCGCACGTTGGCCGCGCGCATCGCGCGCCAGGTGCACGGCGTCGTGAACGCGAAGCGGACGTTGTCCAACTTCATCGTCCTGGAGAGCGGACGCGGCGACTACGTGCGGATCCGGCCCTTCCGGCACGGCGTCGAGCTCGAGCTGGGCGCGGGGGCCGCGCGCCGTCTGGCCGATGATCCGGCCTACCTCCGTTACCGGTTCGCGGCGTGAGCCCCGCACCCGCCGCCGCAATGCTCGCAGCGCTCGCCGTCGCAGCGCTCCTCGCGACACAGCTCTGGTCTGTCGGGCTGATCGCCGCACTCCTGCTCGTCGTCGCGTTGCGCGCACCCGCCCGCCGGCGCTGGCCGTATCTGATCGGAACGTTGACGACTGCGCTGCTGTTCGTGGTGATCACGCCGTTCGTCGAGGTGGTCGGCACACACGTCCTCTGGACGGGCCCGACGATCCCCGTGCTGGGCACGCTGGACGTCTCGACCGAGGAGCTGCGCAACGGGCTCTTCCAGGGTCTGCGGCTGGCTGCGGTCGGGCTCGCTTTCGCGGTGTACGCGCTGCTGCTCGACCACGATCGCCTGCTCGCGTCGGCCGGGTGGGCGCGGCGCTCGACGCTCGCGGTCGCGCTCGCGACCCGGCTCGTACCACTCCTCGAACGCGACGCGCGCGACCTCCGCGTGGCGTTGCGGGGGCGCGGGGTGGAGCTCGGGCCGATGCGCCGGCTCTCGCCCCTTCTCGCCGGTTCGCTCGAGCGCGGGCTCAACCTGGCCGAGGCGATGGAGGCGCGCGGATACGGCACTCCGGTTCGCACGCGCGCACCGCGTCCGCCCTGGTGTGCGCTCGACTACGCGGCGCTCGTGATGGCCGTTGCGATCGTCGCCGTGGGGGCGTTGTGGCTCTAGCGCGCGTCGACTCGCTGACGTTCTCCTACACGGCCGGGCCTGTGCTCCGGGACGTCTCGCTTGCGATCGACCCGGGCGAGCACGTCCTGCTGCTCGGTCCGTCCGGTTCCGGCAAGTCCACGCTGCTGCGCGCGCTCGCAGGGCTCGTCCCGCACTTCCACGGTGGGACGTTCGCCGGGACGGTCGTCGTCGGCGGCATCGACACGCGAAGCGCGCGCCCCGCCGACCTCGCGGGAACGGTCGCCTCGGTGTTCCAGGACCCCGAGGACCAGATCGTCATGAGCAAGGTCGCGAACGAGGTGGCCTTCGGGCTCGAGAACACCGCCGTCGATCCCGCGGAGATCTGGCCGCGTGTCGACGAGGCGCTCGCGCTCGTCGGCGCCGAGCACCTCACCGATCGTGTCACGGGCGAGCTGTCCGGCGGTGAGCTGCAGCGCGTTTCGCTTGCGTCCGCGCTCGCGCTGCGCCCGCAGCTCCTGCTGCTCGACGAGCCGACATCGCAGCTCGACCCCGACGCAGCCGAGTCGTTCTTCGCCCTCGTCGAGGCACTGCAGTGCGCGGTGCTCGTGTCGGAACAGCGTCCCACGCGTCCGCTCGCGCACGTCGACCGCGTGGTTTTCATGGAGGCCGGTCGCGTCGCGCTCGACGCCCCCCGCGACGAGGCGCTCCATTGGCTCGCGGCCAACCGTCCGCTATATCTCCCGCACGAGCCCGACCTCGTCTGCGCCGTGCGCGGCGTGCGCTTCGCGTACGGCGACCGGCTCGTGCTCGACCGCGCCTCCCTGGAGGTGCGGCGCGGGGAGATCGTCGCGCTGACCGGGCCGAACGGCGTGGGCAAGACGACGCTGGCGCAGATCGCCGCCGGCCTCCTGGAGCCCGACGCCGGGACCGTCACGCACGAGCGCGCTGCTTACCTCGCCCAGGATCCCGGGCGCCATCTCGTCACGGAGCGCGTGATCGACGAGGTCGCGCTCGGTGCGGACGTCGCGCGAGCGCGGACCGCCCTCGCGCCGCTGGGGCTCGCGGCGTACGAGGATCGCCACCCGCGCGACCTCTCCTCGGGGGAGCGCGAGCGGCTCGCGCTCGCAGCCGTGTTGGCGACGAGCCCTGAGCTGCTCGTCCTCGACGAGCCGACGCGCGGTGTCGATCCGGAACGCAAGGCGGAGCTCGCGCGGCTGCTGCGCTCGGTGGCGCCGCAACGCGGGACGCTCGTCGTCACGCACGACCTCGCCTGGGCGGCGGAAGTCGCCGACCGCATCGTGGAGCTCGACGTGCGGAACGAGGTCCATGCGTAGGCTCGTCGCGATCGCGCTGGCACTCCTCGTCGCCGCGCTCGTCGTGCAGGATGGCGCGCTTGCGACGCTGCTCGGGGCGGGCGCGCTCGTCACTGCGGGCGTTGCATGGTTCGAGGCCGGGACCGACTCGACGCGTGAGCTCGCGGTGATCGCGACGCTCGCCGCGGCAGCGGCGGCCGGCCGCGTGGTGTTCGCCGCGGTGCCGGGCGTGCAGCCGGTGACGGTTATCGCGATCGTCGCGGGCGCCGCGCTCGGCGCACGCGCCGGTGTGGCGACCGGCGCGCTCGCCGCGTTCGTCTCGAATCTCTTCCTCGGCCAGGGGATCTGGACGCCGCAGCAGATGCTCGGTTGGGGCGCGTGCGGCCTCGTGGGCGCGCTGCTCGCACCGGCGCTGCGCAACCGATGGGTCCTCGCGGCGGTCGCGGCAGTGCTCGGCTTCGCGTTCAGCGTGAGCATGGATGTGTGGCTCTGGTACGGGTTCTCGCCGCACACGTGGAGCGCGCTCGTCGCAGTCGCGGGGCGGGGCCTTTGGTTCGACGTGTCGCATGCCGTAGGGAACGTCGCGATCGCGCTTGCGGCAGGGCCCGAGCTTCGCCGCATGCTCGACCGCTACGGCGCGCGTCTGCGGACGGTGGTCGTGTGGGCGTAGCGCCGTTCCTCGCCGCCCTGCTCGCCGCCGTCTCGCCGGTGCAGTTCGTGCAGGCGCACGCGAGCGGTGGTGCGTTCGCCGAGCCCGGCGGGACCTCCGACGCGCTGCTCACGTCGTGGGCGGTGCTCGGGCTGCGCGCAGCGGGAGCCGACGCGCCGGGATCGCTCGCCTACCTGCAGGCGCAAGAGGGGACGCTCGTGACCTCGAACGACGTCGCGATCGTCGCGCTCGCGGAGGAGTCGCTCGGCGCCCGCAACGACGCACTCCTCGCGCGGCTCCATCTCAGGCCGAGCGGTCAGATCGGCGAGACGCTCAATTCGACGTACTGGGGCGTCCTCGCGCTCGGTCGTTCGACGCAGCAGACGACGCGCTTCATCCTCGCGCACCAGGCGCGGAGCGGCGGGTTCTCCTGGTTCGCGAACGGCAAGCCCGACTCGAACGACACAGCCGCGGCGCTGGAGGCGCTTCGGGTCGCGCACGTGCGCGGGAAGGCGGTGCAGCGTGCGGTCGCGTTCCTGCGTTCGTTCCAGAACGGCGACGGCGGCTTCGAGCTGGATCACGGTCGGGGCTCGGACGCGCAGTCGACCGCGTGGGCGATTCAGGGTCTCGTCGCGGCGGGCGTCGCCCCGTCACGCAGCGCGTTCGCGTACCTCGCGCGCCTCCGACGCCCCGACGGGAGCTATCGCTACTCCGCGAAGTACGTCACGACGCCGGTGTGGGTCACGTCGCAGGTCCTTGCGGCCTTGGCGAAGAAGCCGTTTCCGCTCTGAGGTAGTCGACCCGTCGGCCGCTCGGGCGATAGCCGAGCCGCTTGTTGATCGCCGGCGCGGATGATCTCGGCCACAGCCTCGGCGTCCCGCTCCGGATCGAGTTCACGGATACTCGTCATGTGCACGCCGCCATCCTGACGATCGGCAACGAGGTCGTGTCGGGCGACACCGAGAACACGAACGCGTCGTGGCTCGGGCGGCGCCTCGAGCAGCTCGGCGTGAAGGTGGTGATCAGTGCGGCGATCCCGGACGAGCTCGACCGCATCGTGGCGTTCGTGCGCCGCGAGGCGCCGGGCGTCGACCACCTGATCGTGACGGGCGGCCTCGGCGGCACGCCCGACGACATCACGCGCGAGGCGATCGCAGCCGCGTACGGCGTGCCGCAGGTGCCCTTCCCCGAGGTGGAGGCCGACCTGCGCGCGCGCTTCACCGGCAACCCGGACTACGTCGCGGGCTGGGCGGCGCTGCCCGAGGGCTCGGAGCCGCTCGAGAACCCGCTCGGCGGCGCGCCCGGCTTTCGCATCGAGAACACGTGGGTGCTGCCGGGGCTGCCGGCCGAGATGGAGGCGATGTTCGACCGCTACGCGGACGAGCTGCGCGCCGAGGCGCCGATCGGCTCGTGGCGGCGGCGCCTGCGGACACGCGAATCGACGATCTCGCCGGTGCTCGTCGAGGCCACCGAGCGGTGGCCGGACGTCCTCGTCGGCTCGTACCCGCACTTCACGGACGACGGCCCGGAGGTCGACGTCGTGCTCAAATCTTCGGACGTGTCCGCTCTGGGTGAGGCCTCGCGGTGGCTCGGGGAGGCGCTCGATACCCTGGG
>CAZDEX010000023.1:9897-15744 GCA_964504405.1 uncultured Gaiellales bacterium
TGAGCGTCGCCCCGCGTCCTGAGACCTACCTCGCCGACCTGAACCCCGCCCAGCGGGAGGCCGTTCTCACCACCGAGGGGCCGCTGCTCGTGATCGCCGGCGCGGGCTCCGGAAAGACGCGGGTGCTCACCCATCGCGTCGCGCACCTGCTCGCGGCGCACGGCGTGAAGCCGAACGAGATCCTCGCAATCACGTTCACGAACAAGGCCGCGGCGGAGATGAAGGAGCGCGTGCAGCGGCAGCTCGGCAACGTCGCGCGCGCGATCTGGATCATGACGTTCCACTCCGCGTGCGGGCGCATCCTGCGCAGCGAGGCGGAGCGTCTCGGCTACCGCTCGAGCTTCACGATCTACGACCAGGCCGATCAGGTGCGCCTCGTGAAGGCCTGCCTGGAGGAGTTGGAGCGCGACCCGAAGCGGTTCGTCCCGCGCGGCATCCACTCGCAGATCTCGAACGCGAAGAACCAGCTGATCGGCCCCGACGAGTACGCCTCGCGCGTCGCGAGCTTCTACGACCAGACGGTCGCCGACGTCTACGCGCTCTACCAGCGCCGGTTGTTCGCGTCGAACGCGGTCGACTTCGACGACATGCTGATGCTGACCGTCGAGGTGCTGCGCCGCTTCCCCGAAGCGCGCGACAAGTGGTCGAAGGCGTTCCGCTACGTGATGGTCGACGAGTACCAGGACACGAACCATGCGCAGTACGAGCTCCTGCGGATTCTGGTCGAGAAACACCACAACCTCATGGCTGTCGGCGATCCAGACCAGTCGATCTATTCGTGGAGGATGGCTGACATCCGGAACATCCTCGACTTCGAGAAGGACTTTCCGAAGGCGAAGGAGATCCCGCTCGAGCAGAACTACCGCTCGACGAACACGATCCTGCAAGCAGCGAACCAGCTGATCTCGCACAACCGGGAGCGCAAGGAGAAGAACCTCTGGTCCGACCACGGCGAGGGCGAACCCGTGCGCGTCGTCGAATGCGAGGACGAGCATGCCGAGGCGCGCTTCGTCGCCGCGGAGATCGCCGCGCGCATCGAGGAGGGCTACAGCGCGCGCGAGCTCGCGGTCGTCTACCGCACGAATGCGCAGAGCCGCGTGCTGGAGGATGTGCTCGTCCGCCAGGGCGTGCCGTACCAGGTGATCGGCGGCCCGCGCTTCTACGAGCGCGCCGAGATCAAGGACGCGGTCGCCTACCTGCAGGTGCTCGACAACCCTGCGGACGCCGTCTCGTTGATGCGCATCGCAAACCGGCCGCGGCGCGGGATCGGCGACACGTCGATCGCCAGGCTCGTCAACTACGCGGACGGGCTCGGCATCCGCTTGTGGGACGCGATGGGGCAGGCCGAGCAGGCGGGCCTCGCTGCGGCGTCGGCGCGCGCGGTCACGAGCTTCCGCAACGTCGTGGAATCGCTGATGGCGACGGCGACCGATTCGAGCGTCGCCGATCTGCTCGAGGCGGTGCTCGACCGCACCGGATTCCTCGAGTCGCTCGAAGCGGAGCGCACGATCGAGGCGCGCGGCCGCATCGAGAACCTCGAGGAGCTCGTCGGCGTCGCGCGCGAGTACGACGCGTCCGCGACGGAGCCGTCGCTCAGCGGCTTCCTGCAGGAGATCTCGCTCTACTCGGATCAGGACGCACTGCGCACCGACCCGGAAGAGGGCGGCCAGGTGACACTGATGACGCTGCACAACGCGAAGGGACTCGAGTTCCGCGCGGTGTTCATGCTCGGGATGGAGGAGGGGATCTTCCCGCACGCGCGCTCGATCGAGGAGAACTCGCTCGAGGAGGAGCGGCGCCTGGCATACGTGGGAATGACGCGCGCCATGGAGCGGCTCGTCCTCACGCACGCGATGCGCCGCAACCTCTTCGGGCGCAGCGAGGCGAACCTCCCCTCGCGCTTCCTCGACGAGCTGCCCGAGATCGGCGTCGAGCGTGAGCGCCTGCGGCCGACGTCGTGGTCGGACTACGGCGCTCGCGCGCAGCGCGAGTACGCGCCACGTCAGGACGTTCCCTCGCTCTCGACCGGCGACGCCGTCCGGCATCAGACCCTCGGCGCGGGGATCGTCACGCGCATCGAGGCCGACGGCGTCGTCACCGTTCGCTTCGAGGACGGAAGCGAGCGCCGGCTGATGCTTGAGTACGCGCCGCTCGAGCGGTTAGCGTAGAGAAATGGATATCGAGGTTCGCGCCTGCAGCTCGACCGAGGAGCTGCGTGACGCGCTGAACGCGATCAGCCACTACTTCGGCGGAGAAAACCAGCTCGAGGACGCCGAGCGCTTCAGCCAGTGGATCGAGGTCGACCGCATGCACGCCGCGTTCGACGGCGACCGGATCGTCGGAGGCGCCGGCGCGTTCTCGTACCGGATGTCGGTGCCGGGCGGCGCGTCCGTTCCGGCGGGTGGGGTCACCGTCGTAGGCGTCCTGCCGACGCACCGCCGCCGCGGGGTGCTCACGTCGATGATGCGCGCGCAGCTCGAAGACTGCCGCGCGCGTGGCGACCTCGCGGCGTTCCTCTGGGCATCCGAGGGAACGATCTACGGCCGCTTCGGATATGGGCTCGCGTCGCGCATGGGGGCGATCTCGCTCGCGCGCGACCGCACGCGCTTCGCGCAACCGTTCGAGCCGCGCGGCACCGTCCGTCTCGTCGACCTCGAAGAGTCGGCGCGCACGTTCCCGCCGCTCTACGACGAGGTGTTCGCGCAGCGTCCGGGCATGGCGTCGCGCTCGAAGGAGTGGTGGGAGACGCGGCGGCTGTTCGACGATCCTGCGCGACGGCAGGGCGGCCCGAAGAACCGCGCGCTCCTCGAGCTCGACGGCAAGCCGGCCGGCTATGCGCTGTACACCGTCAAGCAGGACTGGCAGTCGGGCTTCAGCAAGGGCACGGTCACGATCACCGAAGTCGTGACGCCGACGCCGGAGGCGACGCGCGAGCTGTGGCGCTGGTTGCTCGACTTCGATTGGACGTCGGAGTTCGTCGCAGATCTGCTGCCGCTCGACCATCCGCTCTTCCTGCTGCTTGACGAGCCGCGGCGCATGCAGTTCACGGTCAACGACGGCGTGTGGGTGCGACTCGTCGACGTCGGCGCGGCACTTTCCGCGCGCGCGTACAACGAGGGCGAGATCGTCCTCGAGGTCGAGGACGCGTTCCTGCCGGAGAACGCGGGCCGCTGGCGCGTCACCGCGGGCGGCGCGGAGCGCACGGAGGATGCCGCAGACCTGCAGCTCGACGTCACCGGCGTCGGTTCCGTCTATCTCGGCGGCTTCACGTTCACGGATCTCATGCTCGGCTCGCGCGCGGCCGAGCTCACGGACGGCGCGGCTGCACGGGCCGACGCGCTGTTCGCCACGGGCCTGGAGCCGTGGAACGCCGAGATCTTCTAACCACGGCCCACTCGTTCTCGTGACGACGCGGATGCCGTTCTCGCGCACCGCGTAGCAGCTTCCTCAGGTGTGCGATGCGCTTGTCCGCCATCGCTCCTTGTCGCACGGCGAGGGAGCTCGTGTCTCCGCGCCGCTCGTGTTTCTCTTCTGAGCCGTGCGGACACGCATCGACCAGGGATGCCGCCCACACGCGTCGATGCAGCGACGGGAAATCTCATTGCGGGCGGCAAGCGGATCTTTCCGCTCGGCATGTCCGACCCGCCGCCTGTCGACAGCACGGCACCGAGCGGCAAGCCGGCGTGGGAGGAGATCGCCGCTGCGGGCGTCAACTTCGGCCGCAACTACATCGGCTGGACGTCGGCCGCCGCAGCCGAGGACATCCTCGCCGTCCGGCATCAGCTCGATGTGGCTGTGGCGCACGGGATGCAGATGTGGGTCGCCCTCGCGCAGATCGACGAGAACCTCGGCCGCGAGTCGCTCCTCGACTCGGTTGTGGACGCGCTCAAGCACGACCCTGGCCTCGGCGTCTGGAAGGGCGCCGACGAGCCCGCGCACGGTCACGTGCCCGTGGCGGGACTGAGGGCCGTTCTAGATCACCTCCACGCGATCGACCCCGACCATCCGGTCGCAATCATCGAGGCGCCACGCGCACCGTCCCTGCCGGGGAAGAATCAGGATCGGCCGCTGACCGTCGCGGCCGTCAAGCCGTACGCGGCGGCGTGCGATATCCACGGCGTCGACATCTACCCGGTTTCGATGCCGCCGGGCCTCCACGCCGGCGGGCCTCCCGTGAACACGGACATCAGCGTCGTCGGCGACGTGACGGGAATCCTCGCGGGCGCTACCGGCCGCAAGGCGATCTGGACCACGTTGCAGATCGCCTGGAGCGGCGTGCTGCCGCCTCACCCGCTCGTCTTCCCGACGCTACAGCAGGCGCGCTTCATGGCCTACGACGCCATCGTTGCGGGCGCGCGTGGCCTCTTCTTCTTCGGCGGTCACCTCACGCAGGCGATGAGCGCCCAGGATCGCCGACGTGGCTGGAACTGGACGTACTGGGCGAACGTTCAACGCCCGCTCTGTCAGGAGCTGAGCTCGGGCCCGCATACCGCTGCACTGACCGCGCCGCTCTCTACTCATCAGGTCACGGCGAACGCGGCCGACGTTGTCGTCAGCACGCGCGAGGAAGGAGCCTTCCTGTACCTGATTGCCGTTCGCAGGAGTCCGACCGGGACGCGCCAGGTGCGGTTTTCGGGTCTGCCCCCGAATGTCGGACAGGGCACCGTGCTCGCGCACGGCCCCGGAAACCCGGCGCGGCGTGTGATTGCACGTCGCGGTGCATTCACCGACCCCAGCTCCTTCGCGGCACACAACGCGCGTGTCTACCGCTTCGCCCTCGGCTGAAATGAGCTATCAGTGGCCCGTCAAGCCGTTCGCGCAACAGCATCCCGTGCGCGGCTTCCTGTGCGACCCACGAATCTCCGGCGGCAGCCGCTCCTTCCACACCGGCATCGACATCGTCGCGCCCGCCGGCACGCCGGTCTACGCCGTCGCGTCGGGGAAGGCGTCGTACGGCTCGCCGGCGGATGTCGAGCAGAGCGGAGGCATCGTCGTTGTCGAATCGGTGGGCCGCAACTTCGGCTACTGGCACGTACAGCCGCTCGTTGTGGCCGGCGCGCGCGTCCCGTTGCACGGGCTCCTCGGTCACGTTGCGGCGCTACCGGAAGACTGGGGACACGTCCACTTCGCCGAGTCGACCCACGGCGCGAACGGCATCACCTATTGGAACCCGCTCCGTCCAGGCGCGTTGGCGCCCTTCTTCGACTACGGGCCGCCGGTGCTCGACGAGATCGTCGTCTCCGAGCCGCCCGACAGGATCCACGGCGTCATCGACCTCTCGGTCCGCGCGCACGACAACACGCCGATCGCGGTCACCCAGCCCAACCCGCCGGGATGGCGTGGCATGCCCGTCACGCCGGCACTTCTTCGGTGGCGCCTCACGCGCGGGTCGGCGATCGTGGTCGCATGGCAGGTGGCGTTCGACCACCGGGTCTCGTTCCACCCCGACGTGAGGGGCAACCCGCCGTCGGACGTCAACTTCGGGGCCGTGTATGTGCCCGACACGACGCAGAACAATCCGAACAGTCCGGGAACGTTCCATTTCTGGCTCAAACGACGATTCAACACCGCCCGCTATCGCGACGGCACCTACCGGCTCGAGGTCGAGGCGCACGACGTCCGTGGAAACACGGGCGCGCGCACCATGGATCTCACGTTGGTCAATCAGCAGAGCCCGGCATGATTCGGCACAGCCGGGAGGCCGAGGTGACCTGCACCCGAACCGGCTATCCTGTGACGGCTGCCTGCAGGGCAGGCGCATTTGGGCGGTTAGCTCAGTTGGGAGAGCACCAGCTCGACAAGCTGGGGGTCACTGGTTCGAGCCCAGTACCGCCCACCTTACGAGGT
>CAZDEX010000024.1:0-15713 GCA_964504405.1 uncultured Gaiellales bacterium
CGATGGGGCAGCGCGTGCTGCAGCCGATCGTCAACCAGCAGGTGCAGCACGTCCTCTCCGCGCTCGACCGAGAGGTGCAGCGGGTCGTCGCGCCCGAACCGTCGTGAAGGCGTACGCAATCGGCGGTGCGCCCGTGTCGGCCGGTCGGGGCGACATCACTCGAGCAACGAGGAGGATCGATGGTCACACGTGCTGAAACGACGTCCCGCGAGTCCGTGCCGTTCCGTGTGCGCACGGCCGACGGAGTTGCGGTCGAACTGAGCTATTCGGGGCCGAGGCCGGCAGACACGCACGACGAACGCGAAGTGCTCGAGTCGCTGCCCTGGTTCGAGAGCGGCAAACCGCTCCGCAACTGGATGCTCCACGAGACCGACTTCTACGACGAGGTCGAGCAGATCTGGGGGCGTCGCTGGGGCGCAGAGGGCATCGGCACGCTGCGCGAGGTGCTCGTCTCGCGGCCGACCGAGAACGAGGTGCGCGCCGAGTTCGCCGAGGAGTGGGAGTACTACTACTCGAGCGCCTCCGGGAACGCCGATCTCGGCCGCCTGCAGGACCAGTTCGACGGCTACTACGAGACGCTCGAAGCGCACGGCGTCCGCGTGAACTACATCGAGCCGCCCGTCCCTGCGATCGGCGCGTACGGGTACATCAAGAATCTCGTCACGCTCGCAGGCGCGGGCCTGGTCGTGCGCGGCGGCGCGCTCGTCCACCGCTACGGGCTCGGCTCGTGGCAACGCGGCCGCGAGGTCATCTGGCAGCAGGTCTTGGCCGCACTGCAGGTCCCGACCTACCTCACTTTCCACGGCAAGGCGATCTGCGAACCGGGTGCCGGCCGGTGGCTGGACGCGAAGACGTTCGTGTTCAACGAATCGGTCGTCGCGAACGAGGAAGGCCTGCGGCAGCTGGAGTTCATCCTGACGAACCTCGGCATCGAGCTCATCGTCTGCCACAGTCCCGGCTGGTACGCCTCGACGGGGCACGGGAACATCGGGACATCGCACATGGACATGGTCATGCTGACCGTCGACCACGGGAAGGTGCTGCTCGCGCCGCACCTCGTCAACTACGGGTTCATCCGCGAGCTCCTGCGACGTGACTACACGATCATCGAGGTGCCGCTCGACGAGTACTGGGACCTGGCGCTGAACGGTGTCACGCTCGCGCCCGGGAAGGTTGTGATGAATGCCGGCTCGCCCACCGTCGTGAAGGAACTCGAGCGCCACGACGTCGAGGTGATTCAGGTCGATTTCTCCGAGAGCCACAAGTTCGCGATCGCCGGCCTGCACTGCGCCACGCTCGAGCTCGTCCGCGACCAGGATTAGCCTCGCCGCATGGAACGGCCGCTCCGGATCGGGATCGTCGGCGCCGGGATCGGCGGACTGACCGCCGCGATCGCGCTCCAACGGGCGGGGGGGTCCGTGACCGTGCTCGAGCAGGCGCCCGTGCTGACGCCCGTCGGGGCATCCCTCCAGCTCGGTCCGAACGCCACCCGGCTCGTCGATGCCCTCGGGCTCCTGCCGCGGCTGAGGGCCGTCGCGAGCCGCCCGGAGGCGGTCGAGCTCCTGCGCTGGGACGACGGGTCGCTCCTCCTGCGCTCGCCGCACGGGGAAGGTGCCGAGCGGTACTTCGGCGCGCCGCAGCTGGACTTCTTCCGGCCCGACCTGCATGCCGCGCTGCTCGACGCCCTGCCGCCGGAAACGGTGCGCCTGGGCGCGAGGGTCACGGGCGTCGAGGAGACTGGCGACGCGGTCGAGCTGCACCTCGAGCACGGGGAGGCGATTCGCGTCGACGGCGCGATCGCCGCGGACGGCATCCGGTCGGCGCTTCGGCAGCAACTCGTCGGCGCCGACGATCCCGTGTTCTCCGGCACCGTCGTCTACCGCGGGATCATGCCGCGGGAGCGCGCACTCGATCTCCACCCGGACCCGGTGAACCGGTACTGGGTCGGTCCCTACCGGCACGGCGTGTCCTACTGGGTCTCGTCGGGAGCGCGGCACGCGCTGAACCTCGGTGTCCAGCAGGCGGACTGGGCCGAGGAGTCGTGGACGCTCGAGACCTCGGCCGAGGAGGCGCTCGCCTATCTCGACGGCTGGGACGAGGCCCTGCGCGAGCGCATCAGGCGCTGCGGCACGATGTTGCGCGGCGCCGTCCTCGTGCGCCGCCCGTTGCCGAACTGGGCGTTCGGCCGCATCGCGCTGCTCGGGGACGCCGCGCACGCGATGGAGCCGTTCCAGGCCCAGGGCGCCGCGCAGGCGGTCGAGGACGCGTTCGTGCTCGGCGCATGCGTCGCGGCCGAAGGCACGGACGTCGAAACAGCCCTCCGTCGCTACGAGCGGGTCAGGATGCGGCGGGCGGAGGAGCTCCAGACCCGGGCGCGCGACGTCGGCGGCGAACTCTTCCTGCCCGACGGGCCCGAGCAGCGGACGCGTGACGAAGGATACGCCCGGCTCGCGGAGAGCCAGGAGTGGGGGACGCGCCAGCGCGTCTGGGAGCACGACGTCCGCGACGATCTCAGGCGGGACGGCATTGCCGCGTGAGCGCGTTGACGCAGCTCTCGGGCAGCGGCTGACCTGCCCGCCCGCGCCGCTCGTCGGCCGTGCAGCCGAGTTGCGGCGGCTGGCCGAGCTGCTCGACGACGACGAGGTCCGGCTCGTCACGCTCACCGGTCCGGGCGGCGTCGGCAAGACCTTCCTCGCGCTGCACGGGCTGGCGCGGCTCATCCGGTCCGGGGTGATCTTCGTGCCGCTCGCGAACACCCCGGACGCGAGCCAGGTTCCGTCGACCCTCGCGCGCAGCATCGGCCTCCACGAGACGGGGGCCCGGGCGCTCGTCGACCAGCTGAAGGCCGCTCTCTCGAGCAGGCCGACGACGCTCCTGCTTGACAACTTCGAGCATCTGCTGGACGCGGCGTCGTTCGTCTCCGCACTGATCGCCGACTGCCCCGGACTGAGGATCGTCGCGACGAGCCGCAGCAGCCTGCGGGTCGCCGGGGAGCACGAGCTCGCGGTGTCGCCGCTCGACCTGCCCGACGCGGTCGAGCTGCTCGTCCGGCACGTCCGGGAGGTCGCCCCGCAGTTCGTCGTGACCGACGACAATCGATGCGCGATCACCGAGATCTGCCGGCGCCTCGACGGGCTGCCGCTCGCGATCGAGCTCGCCGCCGCACGGGCCAGGCTGCTCTCGCCGGGCGAGCTCCTCGAGCGGATGACGAGCCCCCTCATGCTCCTGACGGAAGGACGGCGCGACGCTCCTGTTCGTCAGCGCACGTTGCGCGCGACCATCGACTGGAGCTACGCGCTGCTCGACGACGACGACCGCCGGATGTTCCGTGCGCTCGCAGTGTTCGAAAAGGGCTGCACGATCGACGCGGCTGCAGCCGTTGCCGGTGTGTGTCCCGGCTCGGTGGCCCTCGTCAAGGGGCTCGCCTCGCTCGTCGACAAGAGCCTCGTTCGGCGAGTCGAGGCGGGGGGGATCAGCCGCCTCGAGTTGCTCGAGACGATTCGCGACTTCGCCCGCGAGGAGCTCGAGGCCTCCGGCGAGCTCGCTGCGTGCCGTGAGGCGCACGCCTCGCATTTCCTTGCGCTCGCCCGGACGCTCGCGCCCCGGCTCGCCTCGTCCGGGGCTCAACGCGCCCTCGAGCGGATCGACGCCGAATACGAGAACCTGCTCGCCGCGCTCGCCCACCTCGTCGAGACGGGCGACGCTCGTGCGGTGGAGCTGGCGGCGGCGATGTGGCAGCTGTGGTACCTGCGCGGCCGACTGAGCGAGGGCCGGGGCTGGCTCGGCCGCGCCCTCTCGGTCACGCTCGAGTCGAAGGGCGACGCGTACCCGACGGCGCTCGGAGGCGCTGCGGTGCTGGCGCTCCACCAGGCCGACCACGGCGCAGCGGCCTCCCAGGCGGGCGCCGCGCTCGCCGAATTCCGACGGCGCGGCGACCGTGCCGGCGCGGCGTCCGCGCTCCGTACCCTCGCGCTCGTATCGCGCGACCAGGGCGAGTACGCGACTGCGCGCATCCTGGCGGGCGAGGCGGTGTCGTCGAGCCGCAATGCCTCCGGCGGCCGCGAGCTCGGACTCGCGCTCTCGTGCTTGGGTCGGATCGAGTTCTTCGCCGGCGACTACCGCGTGTCGACCGAGCTCCACGGCGAGGCGCTGGGGCTGCTCGAGCACCACGGCAGTCCGACCGAGGTCGCCGCCGAGCAGCTCTTTCTCGGCTGGTGTCGCCTGGCCGAAGGCGATCCCGTCGTGGCCGAACCGCTGTTCGAGTCGGCGCTCGCAGTGGCGCGGGAGGTCGACGACCGCTGGTTGGTGGGGCTCGCCCTCGGTGGGCTGTTGCGCGTCGCCCGGCACGCGGGCGAGCGCACGCTGAGCCGGAATCGCGGCCTCGAAGCCCTCGCGATCTGCGTCGCGATCGACGAGCGCTTCCTCGGCGCGATGTCGCTGGTCGGCGTCGTCGAGCTGCTCCCGCCGGGCGCCGACACCGCTCGCCTGCTCGGAGCGGCCGACCGTCTCCGGGAGAGCGTCGGTGCCCGGTGGCCGGTGCTGCTCGCGAAGGAGTACGCCCGCGGTATCGAATCGGCGCGCGCCGCCGTCGCGCCCGATGCGCTGGCCGTCGCCTTCACCGAGGGGCGGGCGATGCCCCTCGGGCAGGCCGCCGAGGTCTTCGAGTCCGCGACGGCTCGGGCGGAGCCGCCGCGTCCGGGTGGGTTGACCGAGCGGGAGGTCGAGGTCTTGAGACTCGTCGCGCGGGGACTCTCGAACCAGCAGATCGCGATGGAACTCGTGATCAGCGAGCGCACGGTCCATGCTCACGCCCGCTCGATGTATCGCAAGCTCCACGTCGGTTCGCGCACCGGTGCGACGAGGTACGCGCTCGAGCACGGCATCACCTGAGCGAAGTTCGGCATTTCTGCCGATGCGCAGGCCGAAGGGCCGCTCTACGGTCGGCCCGGTGAGGTCAGCGACGAGCGCTGAGCTACTCAGGGCCTCGGCAAGAAGCCGGTTCGTCGACGAGATCGGCGCCGTCGGCGCCGCGGACGAGGCCCTGTGCCGTGCCTGCCCCGTGGTCATGCTGCCCGCCGGCGCCCGCCGCACAGCGTCCGAACTGCCCGCGGCGCGCTTCCTGTTCGTCGAGGAAGGCGTCGTGATCTCGCGGTCACTCCGCGGCCGCGGTCGGCGCGGGAGGGTGCTGGCCCGCAGCGCTCCGGGCTCGGTCATGATGCTACCGCTCGACGGCGAGGTTGTGGAGTCGCTGAGCGACGCCTGGCTGACCGCGGTGCCGCAACAGGTCTGGCAGCGCCTGATCGCGATCCCGGAGCGCGCTGCGTGGCTCGTCGCGAAGCTCGAAGAGTCGATCGTCCGCGAGCGCGAGACGGCCCAGTCGCTGGCCGGGATCCGCCACGTAGATCGCGTTCGCGCGCAATTGCTGGAACTCGCCCGGGATCACGGACGCGTCTGCCGCGACGGTGTCCGCATCGAGCTGCCGCTCACGCACGACTTGATCGCGGACATGGTCGGCTGCTCGCGCGAGACGGTCACCCGGGCGTTCGACGACCTGCAGCGCGACCTCTTCGTCATGCGCAGCGGGCGGCACTACGTGCTGCTCGTCGCTCCGGAGTCCCTGACCGCGTGAGCTACTCGGCCCAGGGAGTCGACAGCTCGGTGCCGTCGACCGCGAATGTCTTCGTGCCCGCCGGCATGCACGCGATCCACTCCACCGCCCCGCCGTCGTCGGCCCGCAGTTCGTGGACGACGCCGGCCGGCGCGAACAACGTGTCGCCGGGCCCGAACGGGTGCGTATCGCCCCCTTCTTCGGTGAACGATCCGGAGCCGGAGAGGATCACGACGACTTCCTCGTGGTCGTGCGTGTGGACCGGAGGGCCACCGCCTGCCGCGACGCGCGTGCGCCAGACCATCACCTCGCTCGCACCGCGACTGGGGGTCGCCAGGCCCTGCATGTGGTTTCCGAAGCGCTCGAACGACGGAATCTCGGAATCACGCGAGAGAGGCATCTGCGCGACCATAGCGCTCGTTCCTCTCGAGCTTGCGAACGCGTGTGACATCTGCACGTCGAGGCCGGCGAAACGCTTTACCGGCACATCGTCGGCTGCTAGAAGCCTGCAGTCGATCTTCGTCCCTCCATGGAGCACGGTCGAGAGAAGGGGTTGCTGATGAACAAGCACTTGCGCTATCGCGTTGTGACATTCGTGATGCTCGTTGCAGCTGCATTGCTCGCCGCAACGATCTCGCAGGCACGCGGAACGGGCGACACGATCAAGATCGGCTCGATCACGATCCTGACCGGGCCGAGCGCACAGATCGGCGTCGAGACCGCGCGCGGCGCTCAGTTCATGGTCGACTACCTGAACGCAAAGGGCGGCGCGCTCGGAAAGCGATTCGAGCTCGTCTCGACCGACGACGCGAACAATCCGCAGCTTGCGGTCCAGGATGCGGCCCAGCTGATCCAGCAAGAGCACGTCGCAGCCATTGTCGGCCCGACGAACTCGGTCAGCGGGATCGCCATCCAGTCCCTCCAGGCCCAGAACCAGGTCCCCGCGGTTGCCTACCAGTCCGGCGCCGAAGCGCTTACCGGCACCGGGAGCCCGTGGGTCTTCCGTTCGAACACGACGCTGAACCACCACTTCGACGCGCTGGTGACCTACCTCGTCAAGGTGAAGCACTTCACGCGCTTCGCGTTCATCGGCTGGAACCTGGCAGCAGGTGCGTCGTCCCTCGCCGGCACCGAGCTCGCGATCGCACACGCACCGGGCGCGAAGCTCGTCTACAAAGCGCAGCTGCCCCTCACCACGCAGGACTTCTCGGGCACGATCGACCAGGCGAAGAGCGGCAATCCCGACGCTGTGCTCATCGGCGCGCCGATGCCGTTCGCCGGCGTGCTCGCAAAGCAGATCCGGCAGTCGGGCTGGTCCGTCGCGATCGGCGCGACCGGCGACTTCGTGACGACGGACTTCGGCGCCTTCCTCGGCACGGCGGCGGACGGGCTCATCATGACCGACACCGGGCACCCGACCTGTGCGAAGAAGCGCAAGGTCGGCGCCGCCTTCGTTGCCGCCTGGCAGCGCAAGTTCGGGCGTCTCCCTGTGGCCAACGAGCTCGTCGGGGCGGACGCGGTCGGCATCGTCGCGCAGGCGGTCAAGCTCGCCAAGTCGACGAACGGCCAGGCGCTCGCGAACACGATCCGGAAGATGCAGTACAACGGCATTCGCTTCACCGCGCAGTGGGATGCCAAGGGCAATCTGCGGCATACACCGATCCCCGCGGTCGTGTGGGCGCAGGGCGGAACGCGGCTGAACGCGCTCACGTGCGACATCCTCCCGGTCGTCAAGGCGAAGAAATAGTCCACGGGCGTCCGTGCCGCCCGACGCGGACGCCTCTCCCTCCACTCCGCGATGACGCTGACCCAGCTTCCGCAGCAGATCGTCTTCGGCGTCGGCCTCGGCGCGATCTACGGGCTCGTTGCAATCGGGTTCAGCCTCGTCTACAGGACGATGGGGCTGCTGAGCTTCGTTCATCCGCAGTTCGTGATGCTGGGCTCCGTATTCGGGTACACCGCGGTCGTCACACTCGGCCTGCAACTCTGGATCGCGGTGGTGCCGGTCGGTCTCGCGACGGGTCTCGCCGCAACCGTCGTCGACCAGATCGGGCTCAGGCCGATCCGCCGCAGGAAGGGGAGCGAGATCGCGATGATCCTCGCGACCGTCGCCTGGGGGATCATCCTCGTCGAGCTCGTCCGCCAGAGCTGGGCGTACGGCCCGAGTGCGCTCAGCCTCCGCACGGGCTCCCGGCCGCCTTTGCACCTGCTCGGCATCGAGATCAGGTGGGACACGATCGGCACGCTCGCCACGGCAGCGCTGCTCGCGGCGCTGCTCGCGCTGTTCCTGCGCCGCACGAATGCGGGCCGGGCGTTGCGCGCGGTCGGTGAGAACAGCCAGACAGCGTCGCTGATGGGGATCGACGTCGAGCACACGCTCGCCCTCGCAGCCGCCGTCAGCGGCTTTCTCGGAGGGGTGGCGGGACTCCTGATCGGTTACCTCTTCTCTGCGGGCATCGCGACCGGCAGCATCGGTGTGAAGGCGCTCGCGGCAGCAGTCGCCGGCGGATTCGGCAACGTCCCGGGCGCCGTGCTCGGCGGCCTGCTCGTCGGGGTCTTCGACAACGTCGTCGCGGCGGACATCTCCTCGTCCTGGCGCGACGCGATCGTCTACGGCCTGATCATCGTCGTGCTGCTCCTGCGTTCGGTCGGCCTCGGACGATGGGTCAGGCGCCGCGCATGAGGAGCGCGCGGCCGTCTTGGACGAGGGTGGCGGGCTGGACGCTCGGCGCCGCGCTGCTCGTCGGCCTGTACGCGCTCGGACCGATCTACTCTCGCACCTTCTTCCTGTCGTTTCTCGTGGACGTGGTTCTGCTCGGTCTCGTCGCGCTCGGGCTGCAGCACATGGTCGGGGACGCGGGTGTCCTCAACCTGGGACAGGGCGCGTTCTTCGGGCTGGGTGCCTACGGCGGCGTCTGGGCGCTGCAGCACTGGCACTGGTCGACGCTGCCCGCGTTCGCTGCGGCAATCGCCGCAGCGCTCGTCGGCGCTGTGTTGATGGCGCCGCTCCTCAGGCTCCGAGGCGTGTACTTCGCGATGGCCTCATTCGCCTTCGGGGCGATGATGTTCGAGGTCTACGGGCAGGCCGTCCGGTTCACGGGCGGCGAGAACGGGCTGTTTCTGATCCCGCCGCCGCGCATCCTCGGGCACACGTTCATCGGCAACCGGGACTCGTACCTGCTCGTGCTCAGCGTCGCGGCCGTTTGCTACGGCGGTTTCGCATTGCTCGCTCGCTCGGGCTATGGCCTCTCACTGCACGCGGTCCGGCAGAGCGAGAACGGCGCGCGCGCCGCAGGGGTGAACGTCGCGCGGATGCGCTTCTTCGCTCTGGCGCTGGGCGTCGTCCCTGCGGCGCTCGCCGGCGTGCTCTATGCCCAGGTGCACGGGATCGTCCAGGCCACGATCTTCGACTACGGCCAGTCGGTTTCACTGATCACGATGGTGATCATCGGCGGTGTCACGAGCCGGTTCGGCGCGTTCGCCGGTGCGTTGATCGCTCAGTACATCGCGGTCTACCCCCAGTCGATCTCGCAGTACCGGTTTCTGCTCTACGGCGTCCTGATCGCGGTGCTCATGATCGTGCTTCCGGGCGGCATCGCGAGCATCCGACGGCAGGTGCCACGCGGTCTTTCACGCCTGAGGCGGCGCGAGGCGTGAACGGGCTGCTCGAGCTGCGCAATGTCTCGCGTTCGTTCGGCCGCTTTCGTGCGGTCTCCGACGTGTCCACGACTATCGAACGCGACGAGATCCGCGGGCTGATCGGGCCGAACGGCGCCGGCAAGACCACCCTCGTGAACATCCTGTCCGGCTTCCTCGCGCCCAGCGCCGGCGCGATCGTGTTCTGCGGCACGTCGCTCACACGCGCGCCCGCGCACGCGCGCGTCCGCCACGGCATCGGCCGCACGTTCCAGACACCGCAGCTCTGTACCGGCATGTCGGTGCTCGACAACATCGTCGTCGGCGGGCACCAGCGGCTCGGCGCGGCGCGCTTCCGCAACCTCTTCGCCGCGCATACGCGGGTCGGCCTGCGCGAGCTCCGGGCGGGGGCGGCGGCGATCGCCGACGAGGTCGGGCTCGGCGACCTGCTCGGCGTGGAAGCGGGCGCACTCTCCTACGGGCATATGCGGCTGCTCGAGATCGCCCGCGCACTCATGTCCCGGCCGCGGCTCGTCCTGCTCGACGAGCCGGTTGCCGGCATGAACGAGCACGAGACGGAGGCGGTCGCTGCGATCGTGCGGCGGCTACCGGAGCGCGGCGCCACCGTGCTCGTGATCGAGCACGACATGCCATTCGTGATGGGGCTCTGCGACCGGATCACCGTCCTCGACCACGGCGTCGTGATCGCCGAAGGCGCTCCGGCCGAGATCCAGCGGGACGAGCGGGTCGAGGAGGTCTACCTCGGCTCCTTCGGGGATGGCCGATGAGCAGCCGGCCGCTGCTCGACGTGCGGGACGTGGTGACCGGCTACGGGCAGCTGCGCGTCGTACGGGGCGTGTCGTTCGCGCTCGCCCAGAACGAGATCCTGGCCGTGATCGGCGCGAACGGCGTCGGCAAGACGACGCTCCTGAGCGCGCTCGTCGGGAGCCCGCCGGTCTGGTCGGGAGAGGTCGTCCTCGACGGCGAGCCCATCGCGCGGCTTCCGGCCAACCGCATCGTGGCCCGCGGCCTCACGCTCGTCCCGGAAGGGCGCCGCGTATTCGCGACGCTGAGCGTCCACGAGAACCTCCTCGTCGGCGCTCACAGCCGGCGCCGCGCCCGCGACGTGCAGGCCGACCTCGACCGCTGGTACGAAGCATTCCCCGCGCTCGCCGCGATCCGCGGTCGCGCGGCTGGGGCGCTCTCCGGAGGCGAGCAGCAGATGCTCGCGATCGCGCGGGCGCTGATGAGCAGGCCACGGGTGATGCTGCTCGACGAACCTTCCCTCGGTCTCGCGCCGAAGATCATCGCCGACGTCTTCGACTTCATCGAGCGCGTGCGTAACGAAGGGACGGCGATCGTGCTGGTCGAGCAGAACGCCCGGCTTGCGCTCGAACGCGCAGATCGCGCGATCGTCCTGCAGCGCGGCCGGATCGTGATGGACGGGCCGGCCGACGAGTTGAGCAAGGACAGCCGCCTGCGCGACGTCTACCTGGGCCGGAGCGGCTGACGTGCAAATGTCACGCTGCGGCATCCGTCACACCAACGGCGCGTCATGCGGGCATACAGTCGGCGTCGAGGCACGGATATGAGCAGCGACGAGACAGCAGAGACGCACGTGTCGGACTGCCACCGCGGCATCTTCACGATCGCGGGCCAGATCCCGAGCCAGCTGCAGTGGCGTGACATGACCTACGAGCCGCTCCGCGGCGGCGTATGGACGATCAGCGAGGGAATCAACCGTTCGATCTTCGTCGAGGGCGACACAGGAGTCGTCGCGTTCGACACGTTCGGGTCGCCGATGGGCGCGATCGCGTACGGCGCTGCGATCCAGCGGGTGTTCCCGGACAAGCCCGTGCACACGATCGTCTACACCCACGATCATCTCGACCACGCCGGCTACGCCGCGGATCTCGCGCCGAATGCGCGCATCATCGCTCACGAACTCACGCAGAATGTCGTCGTCGCGCGCGAGTCGGACGGACAGCTGGCTGCGACCGAGACGTGGACCGGCGAATCGTCGTGGTACGAGGTGGACGGTGTCCGCTTCCAGCTCCTCTATCCGGGCCCGACACATGGCGACGGCAACACGGCCGCGTGGTTCCCGGACCTCCGCCTGCTCTTCATGGTCGACTCGATCATCCCCGGTGTCGGCTATGCGTTCCTGCCCGACTGGCACCTCGCCTCGTACGTTCCCGCGATGAACCGGTTGCTCGACCTCGACTGGGACGTATTCGTGCCGGGTCACTTCTGGCTCACGGACCGCGACGGGTTCGCGGAGAACATCCGCTGGTACGACGCTGTCGCGTCGACCGCGGAGGAGGCGATCGCGGACGGCGTCGACGTCGAGAACCTCGGTGAAGTGACCCGATACGCGACAGAGCGGTTGCGCGGGGAGTACGGGCAGCTGTTCCGCTTCGGTGAGTACGCGGGGATGAACCTTCTACGGTACGTCTACGAGTACCTGCACGGTGGCTGGGGGCTCGAAGGCGTCGCGAAGCCGCCGTGCGGGGGGCTGGGCAATGGCCACGCACACTGATCGCGTTCGCGGCCGGTACACACTTCCGGCCGCTCGGCTCGCGTTCCTCTACGAGGAGCCGTCGCTCGAAGTCGTGGAGCTCGGCCCGGGGCTCCGGACCATCGGCGACGGATCGCACCGCACGGTCTTCGCCGACGGCGACGACGGGGTGATCGCCTGGGACACGCTGTCGACGCCTGGCCGCGCCCGCGCGTACCGGGCGGCGATCGGGCGGGAGGTCGGCACAGTCGTCTACTCGAACGATCACCTCGACCGCAGTGGCTGGTGCAGCGAGCTCGCCCCGGAGGCCGATCGCGTCGCCCACGAATGGTGCGCGCGCGTCGTAGAGCTGCGAGGAGCCGACGGGCAGCTGCCGGTGACCCGCACCATCAACGGGACCGAGGCGCTCGGCCCTGCACGGCTCGTCTACCCGGGGCCGACGTCTGCGACGGGCAACCTCGCGACGCACTTCCCCGAACACGGTGTTCTCTACGCCCCGGAAACGGTTCTGCCGAACGCGCGTTACTCGCTGCTCCCCGACTGGCACATCCGAAACTACTCCGCATCGCTGCACGGCCTGCTCGAGCTCGATTTCGAGACGTTCATCCCGGGCCGTTACGGCCTGATGACCCGGGCGGAGTTCGTGGACGGTCTCGCGTTCCTCGACGCGGTGCATGAGACCGCGCAACGCGCGTTCGCCGAGAGCGTCGCGGTCTGGCTCTTCGATGCGATGGAGGCATTCGTGAAGGACAGGCTCGCCGCGGACTGGGGCAGCCTCGACGGATTCGACGACAACGTCGGGATCATGGCGTTCCGAATCGCCCACCACTACCTGACCGGTGGTTGGAGCACCGAGGACACGCCCGCGGGACGGCCGCAGGGCACATGAGAGAGTTCGACGTCGTCGTCCTGGGCGCGGGGCTTTCGGGCGGGCTGCCGGCGGCTTGCTACCTGCAAAAGGCCGGTGCGCGCGTCGCGCTCGTCGAGCAGGGGATCGACGCCGGGCGCTTCTACCTCTCCTACGAGCTGCTTCCCGGTGCGCGGTTCGACCACTCGCCGGTCAACTTCTCGGGTCTCTCGCCTGTCATCGCGGACCTCGACCTCGAAGAATTCGGCTACCGACTCCGCGTGCCGGAGGTTGCGTTCGCGACGCTCGGGCCGGCCGGTGAGAGCGCGGTCTTCTATGGCGAGGTCGCACGGACCCACGCGCAGCTCGCACGTCATTCGGTTGCCGACGCCGACATGTTCCGGGCCCTTCTCGGCAGCCTCGCCGAGCGAGGACAGCGTCTTCTCCGCTCCGCCTTCTACACCGCCCACCCCGACGCGGCGGCGTACGCGGACGCGGTCGATCTGAGCGCGGAGGTCCTCGGCACCTCGGCGGCCGACCTGATGCAGACGAACGGGGTCGAGCTGATCGAAGGGCTGTTCGAGTCCGATGCCGTGCGACGCTTCCTGATGGCCCTGCCGGCGCTGAATCTCTTCGGGGACCTGCTCGAGCCGGGACAGGGCGCCCTTGCGTGGCTCTGGAGCCTGGCGATGCGGGCGGCGGTTGCGCCGGCCGGCAACCAGTCACTCGTCAAGGCGCTCGAGCGCGCGTTCGTCGCACGCGGCGGAACGCTGTTCCGGAACACGGCCGTGCGCGAGATCGTGGTCGAGGGCGGCCGCTGCGTCGGGGCCGTCGTCTCGCCGCACGGGTCGGATCGGGTCGAGACGCTCTGGTCGAACGGCGCGGTCGTGTCGAACCTCGGGGCCGATCAGACGGGACGCCTCATCGGCCCGCACGCGTGGTCCCGTCTCGACCGCTGGAAGTCGAGCAACCGCGTTCTCGCCGTTCACGACTTCGTGCTACAGCGCCCGCTCCTGCTGCCCGGGGACGTTGCCGAGGCGCCGCGCGTCTATCTCGTGTGGCCGGCATGGAGCGACTGCGTCGACTGGTTACGCCGGAGTCGCACGGACGATCTCGAGACGTACTTCGGCGACATCGAGCTGACCCAGTTCCACCGCATCTACCCGGGCGCCGCGAACAAGATCGCCCTCCGTGTGCGATACGGCACCGGGCCGTTCGGTGAGGGATCGTGGGACGATCGGCGCGCGGCGTTCGCTGACCGGATGCGTGCACAACTCGAGGCGCTGGATCCAACCTTCGGCGACATCGTGGAGTATGACCACGTCACGACGCCGCTCGACTTCTGGCGCAGCAATCCGGCGGCGACGCACGGCAACCCGATCGGGGGAGACTTCGTCGCGGGGCAGTGGATCGAAGACCGGCTTCCGTACCGATCGCCGGTCGCGCAGCTCTACCTGTCGAACGCGGTGTGGCCGCCCGCGCTCTCGTGGCTCGCCGCGGGCTACAACGCGGCCGGCATCGTCGCTGAGGACCTCGGGATTCGCGACCAGGAGTGGTGGCGGCACGAGCCGGGCTCCTGGTATCGGCCGGCGGCGTCCGTGGGTGCCCCCTCGTGAGCGCGGCCGACGTCGAGATCGTCGGCGAGGGCATCGACGGGCTTCGCCGCGCAGCCAAGCTCGCCCGTGCAGGCGCGCGCGTCGCATACGTCGAGCACGGTCTGCGCGCCGGGGCGCCGTTCCTGACCGAGTCGTTCCTCACCCCGTTTCGCTTCAACTTGGGCCCGCCGCTCGTGCACCGCTCGATGGTGGAGGGCTTGGCGGTCGTCGAGCCCGACCCGATCCTCGCCGTCGGCCCCGCCATGCTCGACCGCACGGCGGTCGAGGTCGCGTCGGGCGGCCAAACCGTCTGGGACACGATCCGCGCTGAGCCGTCCGACCGGCGGGCGCTGCTTGCGGGGCTGGCGGTCCTCCTCGGCATCGATCCCGAGCGCGACGGCTCGGGCGACCGCCTACGCCGTGCGGCCGCCGAGCTCGACGATCTCGTGCTCGTCGGCGGTGGGAACGGCCTGGTGGCGGCCGCGCTGATCGACGAGATCATGGCGAGCGGCGGGGCGGTCTACGAAGGCGTCGGCGGCTCATCGGCGCGGAGGTTGCCCGTGGACGACGACATCGTCGGTGTCAGCCGTATCTTCCTCGGCCTCCGCGCGCCGGTGCGTCGTCTCTCCGCGTTCGCCACCGCGGTGGGGTTCGAGGACGACGCCTCGCTTCGGGCACGGCTCGGGGCCGTGCGCTCGGGCGCGGACGACCGGCCGCTCGGATTCCTGCTCTCCAACGACCATCTCGACCCGCGCCGACCCGGGGACCCGATCTGCTCCGTCGTTTGGCAGGGGCTGCTCCCGTCCGCACCGAGGCGGCCGCGCGGCGTGCTTCTCGCGGAGACGATCGCCGCCTGCGGGATCGACGAGCGAGACGTGGTCTTCAAGCTCCTCTGGCTGCCGGACGAGACGGGCGAGCGGCTTCGCTAGCGGCGCCGACCCGCTCGATCGACGTCGCGGACGACGCCGATCAGGATCTGCGATTCCGGCCCGAGCGCACGGAACGCCGCCTCGAGCCGTCGCTGCCCCTTGGCCGTGATTCGGATGCGGGTCACGCGACCGTCGTCGAGGTCGCGTCTTCGTTGCACGAGGCCGGCGACCTCCGCGCGTCTCACGCGTTCCGCAACGCCGTTGTGCGCGAGTTGCAGAAGCTCGGACAGCTCTGTCACGGTCGACTCCTCGCGCGCCGCGCCCCTGATCATCAAGAGCAGCGTGTACTGCTCTGCGCTCAGCCCGTTGGCGCGGCAGATCTCCTCCGTCTGCTTCTGGAAGCGACGCAGCGCAGCGCGGAAGGCCGCTGCCGCCTGAAAGGTGAGGGGCGGCCGCTCAGGCACGAGACGAGTGTAGTGCGGTGAGGTGTCGATTTTGAATCATGTCGTTGCACGACATATAATCTCGCTCATGGATTTCGCTCTCACCGATGAGCATCGCCTGATCCAGGACACCGTTCGCTCTTTCGTGGACGAGCGCGTCCTCCCCGTCGCGGTCCAGAACGACATCGACCACAAGC
>CAZDEX010000025.1:0-15373 GCA_964504405.1 uncultured Gaiellales bacterium
ACCGCGCGACGCTCGGGAACATGTCGCCCGAGTACGGCGCGACGTGCGGGTTCTTCCCCGTCGACGACGTGACGCTCGACTACCTGCGCTTGACGGGACGCACAGCCGAGCGCATCGCGCTCGTTGAGGCCTACTGCAAGGAGAACCTCCTCTGGCACGACCCGTCGGAGCACGCGACGTACTCGCAAGTCGTCGAGCTCGACCTCGGCGACGTCGAGCCGTCGCTCGCGGGGCCGCGCCGCCCACAGGACCGGGTCGCACTCGCGAGGGCGAAGGATTCGTTCATCGAGACGCTCGGCACCTTCGGGATCGACTACCCGAACGGCACGGAGGAGAAGGCGCTCGCAGACACGTTCCCCGCGTCCGACCCGACGACGGAACAGCAGCCGGGCGGCGAGGAGCTCGCCGAGGAAGCGGCCGTCGCGACGGCGCCGCCTCCCGGCCACCAGCGCACTCCCGTGCGCGGGACCGATTACGAGCTCGATCACGGCTCCGTCGTGATCGCGGCGATCACGTCGTGCACGAACACCTCGAACCCGCAGGTGATGGTCGCCGCCGGCCTCCTCGCGCGCAACGCCCTCGCGAAGGGGCTGCAGCGCAAGCCGTGGGTGAAGTCGTCGCTCGCGCCGGGCTCGAAGGTCGTGACGCGCTACTACGAGCAGGCGGGCCTGCAGGAGCCGCTCGACGAGCTGGGCTTCAACACCGTCGGCTACGGGTGCACGACGTGCATCGGCAACTCGGGACCGCTCGCGGACGAGATCTCCGGCGCGATCGACGAAGGCGACCTCGTCGTCTGCTCGGTGCTCTCGGGCAACCGCAACTTCGAGGCGCGCATCCATCCCGAGGTGAAGGCGAACTACCTCGCGTCGCCGCCGCTCGTCGTCGCGTACTCCCTCGCCGGCCGCATGGACATCGACTGGGAGAACGAGCCGATCGACGGCGACGTCTTCCTGCGCGACATCTGGCCGAGCTCGCAGGAGATCTCCGACACGATCGCGCGGTCGGTCAGCGCCGAGCAGTTCGCGGAGACGTACTCCGACGTGTTCACGGGCGACGACGCGTGGCGGTCGCTGCCGGTGCCCGAGGGCGAGCTGTTCGCCTGGGAGCCGGGCTCGACGTACGTGCGCCAGCCGCCGTACTTCGAAGGGATGTCGCACGAGCCCGGGACCGTCTCCGACATCGAAGGCGCGCGCGTGCTCGTGTGGCTCGGCGACTCGGTCACGACCGACCACATCTCCCCCGCCGGCTCGATCAAGCCCGAGTCGCCGGCCGGCGAGTACCTCCTGGAGCACGGCGTCGAGCGCAAGGACTTCAACGCGTACGGCGCGCGCCGCGGCAACCACGAGGTGATGGTGCGCGGCACGTTCGCGAACGTCCGGCTGCGCAACAAGCTCGTCGAGGGCGCCGAGGGGACGTGGACGCTGCACGTGCCGAGCGGCCAGGAGATGACGATCTATGCGGCCTCGCAGCGATACCTCGAGGAAGGCACGCCGACGGTCGTGCTCGCGGGCAAGGAGTACGGCTCGGGCTCGTCGCGCGACTGGGCCGCGAAGGGACCGAACCTGCTCGGCGTGCGCGCCGTGATCGCCGAGTCGTACGAGCGGATCCACCGCTCGAACCTGCTGATGATGGGCGTGCTGCCGCTCCAGTTCCTCGACGGGCAGTCGCCGGAGTCGCTCGGCCTCACCGGCCGCGAGTCGTTCTCGATCGTCGGCGTTCGGAACGGCGAGGCCGACGAGGTGACCGTGCGCGCCGACGGCACCGAGTTCCGGGCGCGCGTGCGGCTCGACACGCCGCGCGAGCGCGAGTACCTGCGGCACGGCGGCATCCTGCCGTTCGTGCTGCGCCGCCTGCTCGGCAGTTGACGCCTCCGCGCCTGCTCGTCGTCACCGGCCCGCCCGGCGCAGGGAAGACGACGATCGCCGCCGCGCTGCGCGACCGCCTGGCGCTGCCGCTGATCGCGAAGGACACGCTGAAGGAAGCACTGGCCGACGCGCTCGAGGTCGCGGGCGACCGGCACGCCTCGCAGCGACTCGGCGTCGCGACGTTCCACGTCCAGTTCGGGATCGTGCGCGAGCTTCTCCTGACGGGTGTGTCGCTGATCGCCGAGGGAAACTTCCGCGCGCACTGGTTCGACGACCTCCCGCCCGCCGAGGTCGTGCAGGTGCACGTGACGGCGGAGCCGGAGGTCCTGCGGCAACGGCTCCTGACGCGCGACCCGCACCGTCACCCCGTGCACTACGACCGGGAAGCGGCCGACGAGATCGCCACGCGCGCCTGCGACGGCGAATGGGGAACGCTGCCGATCGGCGGGCGACTCGTCGAGGTCGACACGACGGTGTGGCCCGACCTCGATGAGGTGTTGACCCTGGTCTGACGGGTACGCCGACGGGCGGGAGATGACGCCTCGCTCGCGCCTCGGATCGACCCTGCTCGGGTTTGCGCTCGCGGTCACCGGCTGCGGCGGGAACCAGAACACCGTCCACGCGGAGTCGCACCCGCAGCACGAGATCGCGAACCTCTTCTGGGTCCTGCTCGTCGCGTCGTCGATCGGCTTCGCGCTGATCGTCTTCCTGCTCTTCCTCGGCTGGCTGCGCCGCACGAAGGAGGAGCTGCCCGGTGGCATCGGCGAGACAGGCGCAACGAAGCTCGTGCTCGGCCTCGGCGTCGCGCTGCCGATCGTCCTGCTCTCGATCCTCTTCGTCTGGTCCGACGTGTTCGTGATGCGCTCGACCGCGGCGCCCGCCGCCGGCTCGAGCCAGATCACAGTCCATGTGATCGGCCACGACTGGTGGTGGGAAGTCCGCTACGACGGCACGCCCGTCGTCACCGCGAACGAGATCCACATCCCGACGCACACGCGTGTCACGGTCGTCGGCACGACTGCAGACGTGATCCACAGCTTCTGGGTGCCCGAGCTGAACAGGAAGATCGATCTCGTCCCCGGCAACACGAATCGCGTCCTGCTCGAGGCGAATGACCCGGGCCGCTACCGCGGCCAATGCGCCGAGTTCTGCGGACTGCAGCACGCGCACATGGCGGTGCTCGTCGTCGCCGAGCCGAAGGCGACGTTCGAGCGCTGGCTCGCCGCCGAGGCGAGGCCCGCCCGGGGCAACACGCCGGCGGCGTTCGCGCGCGGGGGCTGCGCCGACTGCCACACGATCCGCGGCACCGACGCGCACGGGGACGTCGGGCCGGACCTGACGCACCTCGCCTCGCGCACGACGCTCGCTGCGAACACGATCCCGAACACGCCGCACTATCTCGCCGACTGGATTCGCGATCCGCAGCACTTCAAGCCGGGCAACAAGATGCCGAACCTGCAGCTGCGCGAGTCGGACTGGCGCGCGCTCACCACCTACCTGAGGACGCTGCGCTGATGGCGATCTCCGCGCCCGTCCGCGAGCGCGTCGAGCGCCTCGAAGAACGCTGGGTCGAGCGCCCCGGCGTGCTCGGCTGGCTCACGACCGTCGACCACAAGCGCATCGGGCTCCTCTACTTCTGGACGACGCTCGTCTTCTTCGCGGCGGGCGGCGCGGAGGCGCTCCTGATGCGCACACAGCTGACGCACGCGAACGAACGGCTGCTGTCACCGGACGTCTACGACCAGCTCATGACGATGCACGGCGTCACGATGATCTTCTTCTTCATCATCCCGATGACCACGGGGGCATTCGGCAACTACCTGCTCCCGCTGATGATCGGCGCGCGCGACATGGCGTTCCCCCGCCTCAACGCGCTGAGCTACTGGCTGTTCCTCGGCGCGGGCATCTTCATGTACTCGAGCTTCCTCGTGAAGGCCGCGCCGAACGCCGGCTGGTTCGACTACGTCCCGCTCGCGCTGCGGCGCTACGACGGCGGGATGAACGTCGACTTCTACGCGCTCGGGCTCATCTTCGTCGGCGTCTCGTCGACGGTCGGCGCGATCAACATCGTCGTCACGACATTCAAGCTGCGCGCGCCCGGAATGTCGTGGAACCGCATGCCGCTCTTCTGCTTCGCGATGCTCGCCGCCTCGCTCTCGCTGATCTTCGCGCTGCCGGCCCTGACCGCCGACTGCATCTTCCTGCTGCTGCAGCGCGACCTCGGCTTCCGCTTCTTCGACGTCGCCGGCGGCGGCAGCCCGCTCCTCTGGCAGCACCTGTTCTGGATCTTCGGGCACCCCGAGGTCTACATCATCGTCCTACCCGCGTTCGGGATCGCGACCTCGATCATCCCGACGTTCTCGCGGCGCCGGATGGTCGCGTTCCCGCTCGTCGCGATGGCCGAGCTCCTCGTTGCCTTCATCGGCTTCGGCGTGTGGGCACACCACATGTTCGCGACCGGGCTCGCGACGACCACGCTCGTCTTCTTCGCCGCTGCGTCGATGATGGTCGTGATCCCGTCGACGATCCAGATCTTCGCGTGGCTCTTCACGGTCAACCTCGGAACGCCGCAGTTCCGCGCGCCGCTCCTCTTCATCGGGGGCTTCATCCTCTTCTTCGTGCTCGGCGGGCTCTCGGGGATCATGTTCGCCGCAGTCCCGCTGGACCAAGCGACGACCGACACGTACTTCGTCGTCGCGCACTTCCACTTCATAATCTTCGGCGCGGCCGTCTTCCCGCTCTTCGGCGGCATCTACTACTGGTTCCCGAAGGTGACGGGTCGGATGTACGACGAGCGCCTCGCGCAGGCGAGCTTCTTCGTCATCTTCGCCGGCACCGCGCTGACGTTCTTCCCCATGCACATCGTCGGCCTGCTCGGCATGACGCGCCGCGTCTACACCTACGACCACGGGCTCGGCTGGGACGCCTACAACCTGATCGAGACGATCGGCAGCTACATCCTCGCGGCGGGGATCCTGATGATCGGCGTCAACCTCGTGCTGAGCTACCGGCGCAACGTGCGCGCGGGCCGTGACCCGTTCAACGGCGGCACGCTCGAATGGACGGTCCCGTCCCCGCCGCCGCACTACAACTTCGCGGTCATCCCAACCGTTACGAGCCCGTACCCGAACTGGGACCTCGCAGACCGCGAAGAGGACCTGCGCAAGCTCGAGCGCGACCAGCTCGTGCTCGAGGGCGGCCATGAGACGCCGGTCTCCTCGGTCAACGACGCCGTGCTGGAGCAGATCGTGGACATGCCGCCGGAGTCGCCGTGGCCGATCGTCGTCGGCCTGATCACGACCCTCGCGTTCTACGTGCTCCTGCTGCACCACCACGCGATCGCGCTCGGCCTCTTCGGCCTCGCCGCCCTCGCGCTCGTCGGCTGGCACACCGAGGGCGCGGAGCACGAGGTCATCCGCACCGGCAACGCGAACGGCTGGTGGGGCATGGTCGGCTTCGTCGCCACGGAGGCGACGCTGTTCGGGACGCTCATCGGCACGTTCGTCTACCTACGCCTGCACAACGCGAAGTGGCCTCCGCCCGGCGTCGACAAGCCGCGCGTGCTCGTGCCGGTGATCGCGACGGCGCTGCTCGTCGCGACGAGCCTCCCGATGCAGGCGGCGTGGTCGGCTGCGAAGCGCGGCGTCAAGCGGCGCGCCTGGCGCCTCCTCGCGATCGCGTTCGTCGCCCAGACCGCATATCTCGTCTGGCAGCTGCACGACTACGTCGACGAGATCCACCGGTTCCCGCCGTCACACGACTCCTACTCGTCGATCACCGCGGTGCTGCTCGGCGCGGACCACGCACACGTGATCGTGGGGCTGCTGCTCGACGCTTGGCTGCTCGTCCAGCTCGCGCGGAGCGTCACGTCGTATCGCCTCGTCGGCCTCCGCTCGACCGTCTTCTACTGGCACGCCGTCAACGTGATCACCGCCGCCGTCCTCCTCACGACCCTGTCGACCTACCTGTGACCCGCGCCCGTCTCGAGCTTCTGCAGTGGTACGCGCTCTTCGGCGGCGCGCTCGCATGGGCCGCGGCGCACGTGCTGGGCTACTTCGTGGCCGTCAGCGGCTGTCAGACGGCTGTCGCCTACTGGCACGTGAACCTCGCGCTCTGGGAAACGCTCGTGAACGCGCTTGCGCTCTCCGGTGTGCTGGCTGCGGAAGCGGCCGCGTTCGCCGTCTTCCGCGCGACCGCAGACGTGGACAAGGACGCGCCCGGACCGGCGGGACGTATGCATTTCTTCGCCGAGGCCGCGCTGCTCGGCAACATCTTGTTCTTCATGCTCGTCCTGCTCGACGCAACCGGCGTCCTCCTCCATACGAATTGCAGGCTCGGATGAAGATCGTCGTCGCCCTCGTGCTCGCGCTCGCGCTCGCCCCGGTCGCGCTCGCCGACGAGAGCGTGACGATCGTGCCCTCCGGCGCGGGGCTGTACCAGGTGAACTGCACACGCTGCCACGGGCCGCAGGGCGAGGGCGTGCGCGACCACGGCCCGTCGCTCAACGGCGCCGGCGCGCTGGGCGCCGACCTTTACCTCCGCACGGGGTACATGCCGCTCGCCAACCCGCGCGACCAGCCTCAACGCTCACGCCCGGTCTTCGACGACGCGCAGATCACCAAGCTGGTGGCCTTCGTCGCGTCGCTCGGGCACGGCCCGCCCATCCCGAGCCCGCAACCGCAGCAGGGAAACGTCTCCGCGGGAATGCAGCTCTTCACCGACCACTGCGCCGGCTGCCACCAAGAGGTGGCGCGAGGTGGTTACGTCACAGGCGCGCGCGTGCCCCCGCTCACGGATGCGACGGCGCGCCAGGTCGCGGAGGCGGTGCGGCAGGGGCCGTACCTGATGCCGCGGTTCTCGGAGCGGGCGATCAGCGCGACGCAGCTGAACGACATCGTCGCCTATGTTCTCTACGCCAAGCATCCTGCCGACCGCGGCGGCTGGTCGATCGGCGACATCGGCCCATGGCCGGAGGGCATGGTCACGTGGCTCCTCGCGGCCGCAGCGATCGTCTTCACCTGCACGCTCGTCGGAAGGAGGCTCCGCGCGTGACGAAGCTCAAGGACCTGCTGGTCGCGCTGCTCGTGCTCGCGCTCGGCCGTCGGCGCACGCCGAAGCCGGATCGTGGCGAAGACCGCATCGTCGAAGCGGGCCTGCCGTCGCGCGGCGCGGAGAACGCGGTGCTCGGGCTCTTCTTCCTCGCCACGCTCGCGTCGGCCGCGTTCATCGTCGTCTACGCGCTCGACCGCCTCGGCAGCCAGACGCAATGGCTCGGCCTCTGCATCGGTCTCGCCTTCCTGCTCCTCGCGGTCGCGTGCATCGTGATCACGCACAAGCTCGTCGTAACCGAGGAGCTCGTGCACGAGTATCCCGAGGTCGAGCACCCGGACGAGCAAGCGAACATCGAGCAGATCGTCGAAGAGAGCGGTTCGCGCTTCACGCGCAAGCGCCTCGTGACGCTCGCAGGAGCCGGGGCGATCGGAACGCTCGGCCTCGCGGCGCTCACTCCCGCCGCGTCGTTGGGGCCTGTGTTCGACACGAACGAGCTCTACAAGACGCCGTGGCGGCGCGCCCGGCGCGTAGTCGGCGAGGACGGGAAGCCACTCGCAGCGGCAGACATCGAGCACGACTCGTTCTACACCGGGTACCCCGAGGGTGCCGACCGCGAGCTGATCGGCTCGCCGGTCGTCGTGGTGCGGCTCGAAGGATCGCGCGAGATCGTCGCGTACTCGAAGATCTGCACGCACGCCGGCTGCGCGATCGCGCTCTACCGCAAGCCGACGTTCGCCGACGTCGAGCCGAAGCCGGCGCTCGTGTGCCCGTGCCACTACTCGACGTTCGACCCTGCCGACCACGGCAAGGTCCTCTTCGGCCCTGCGGGCCGCCCGCTTCCGCAGCTGCCGCTCCTCGTCGACGGCGACGGCAACCTGCGCGCGGCCGGCAACTTCTCCGCTCCCGTGGGGCCGTCGTGGTCCGGCGTTCGACAGGGGCCTGCGCGCTCGTGATCCGCGGGATCGTCAGGTACGTCGACCAGCGCGCGGGCGGTGCGCCGTTCATTCGCAAGGCGCTGCGCTACGTCTTCCCCGACCACTGGTCGTTCCTGCTCGGCGAGGCGGCGCTCTACTGCTTCCTGCTGCTTGTGGCGACCGGCGTCTACCTGGCGTTCTTCTTCGACGACTCGCGGTCGACGACCGTGTACCACGGGTCCTACAAGCCCCTCGACGGCCAGTCGATGAGCCGCGCATACGAGTCGGTCGTGCACCTCTCCTGGGACGTCAAGGCGGGGCTGCTGATGCGGCAGACGCACCACTGGGCGGCGAACGTCTTTCTCGCGTTGATCGTGCTGCACCTGTTGCGGGTGTTCTTCACGGGGGCATTCCGCAAGCCGCGCGACCTCACCTACCTGCTCGGCGTCGGGATGCTGTCGATCGCGCTGGTCGAGGGCTACGCCGGCTACTCGATGGTCGACGACCTGCTCTCGGGGATGGGCCTCGCGATCGGCTACAGCGTCGCGATCTCCGTGCCGGTGATCGGCCCGTACCTCGCGCAGCTGATCTGGGACGGGCCCTTCCCGGGCTCTGCCGCGTTCCTGCCGCGCCTCTACATCGCGCACGTGCTGATCTTCCCGATCCTGATCGGCTTGATGCTCGGGCTGCACCTCCTGCTCATCGCGTCCCGACACCACACGCAGTTCAAGCGGTCCGAAAGGGAAACGGAGAAGAACGTGGTCGGCGTGCCCACGTTCCCCGGACAGGTTCCGCGCTCGCTCGGCCTGATGCTCGCCGTGTTCGGTGTGCTCTTCCTGCTCGGCGGGCTCGTGCAGATCAACCCGATCTGGCTGTGGGGCCCCTACCACGTCGGCTCGGGCACGAACGGCGCACAGCCGGACTGGTACCTCGGCTGGCTGATCGGCGCGCTGCGGCTCGTGCCGTCGTTCGACCTGACGATCGGCCACTACACGCTGGTCCCGAACCCGTTCTGGGGCGGCGCACTCTTCCCGCTCGTCGTTCTCGGGACACTCGCGCTCTGGCCGTGGGCCGAGCGGAAGGTGTCCGGCGACCCCGCGTTCCACAACCTGCTCGAGCGCCCGCGCGACAATCCGTGGCGCACCGCGATCGGCCTCGCGATCGTGACGTGGGTGTTCCTCGTCTTCATGTCGGGCTCGGCCGACCGCGTGACGGTGCTGTTCGGGCTCGACTATGCGCAGCAGATCTGGGCCTACCGCGTAATCGTGTGGGTCGTTCCCCTGGTCGTCTTCTTCGCGGCCCGGCGCGTGTGTCGCGAGCTGCTCGAGGGCGAGGTCGTCGAGGAGATCCGGCATGAAGCGGAGGCGGCGTCCGTCGACTAAGCTGCCTAGGCTATGCCTGGGCATCTCACCCGCACCGGTCTCCTCGGCTCGGCCCTCGCGCTGGCGCTCGCCCCTGCCGCGCTCGCGGACGCGCCGAGCGACGCCGATCTCGCCAACGCGCGCCTCCTCGTCGCACTCGAGCTTCTGCTCGCCGACTTCTACGGACGGGCGCTGCAGGCAGACCGCCTCGGCCCCCCGGGGCGCGACGCGCTCCGGCGCGCGGCGTTCAACGAGAACGAGCACCTCGCCGCGGTCTCGGGCATCCTCACCGGTGCGGGCCAGACACCGGCGGCCGCGGGCGACATCGACTTCTCGTATCCGGCCGGCACCTTCCGCTCGCGCGGCGGAATCGCGAGAACGGGCGCGACCCTCGAGCGCCTCGCCGTCGGCGCGTACCTCGGCGCAGTGCGGAGCGCGAAGTCGGTTGCACTGGCGATGCCTTTGGCGCAGATCGCAGCAGTCGAAGCGCGTCACCTCACGGTGTTCGAAGGCGAATCGACCGGCCACGCGCTCGACAATTCGTTCGGTGACGCGCTCTCGATCGACGACGCGTCCGCAGCGCTGGCGGCGTACACGAGCTGATGGCGCGCGACACCTACACCGCAAGCGAGGCCGCACAGCGCCTCGGCATCTCCCTCGACACGCTGCGCCGCTGGGACCGCGACGGTCGCATCACCGTCCAGCGCGACGCCCGCAACCGCCGCGTGGTGCCGGTCGGCGAGGTCGACCGCCTGCGCGCAGAGGGCGGCGGGCAGGCGCTGAGCGCGCGCAACCACCTCATCGGCACCGTCAGCGAAGTGAAGGTCGACGGGCTGATGGCGCAGGTCGAGATCCTCGTCACGGAGCCGTCGCGAATCGTGGCGCTCGTCACGCGCGACGCGATCGAAGAGCTCGGCCTGAAGGTCGGCGGGAGCGCGACGGCCGTCGTGAAGTCGACGTCGGTGATGGTGCAGACGTGAGACGCCTCGCGTTGACGGCCGCGTTGTGTGCGCTGGCCGCGTGCGCCTCGGCGAGCGCGGCCGACCGCGCGACCCTCAACGTCTACGCCGCGGCATCGCTCACCGACGTGTTCCCGAAGATCGATCCCGCCGAGCACTACTCGTTCGCCGGCTCGAACACGCTCGCCGCTCAGATCACGCAGGGGGCGCCCGCCGACGTCTTCGCCTCGGCGAACACCACTCTGCCGCAACAGCTCTTCGCAAAGGGCATCGTCCTCAAGCCGGTCGTGTTCACGCGCAACACACTCGTGCTCATCGTCCCCACCTCGAACCCCGCGGGCATCCACACGCCGTTCGACCTGCGCCGCGACGGGATCAAGCTCGTGATCGCTCAGCCCGCAGTGCCTGTCGGCGCCTACACGCTCCAGATCCTGAAGAACATGGGGCTGAGCGACGTGCAGAAGAACGTCGTCAGCCGCGAGACCGACGTGCGCGAGGTGCTGGCGAAGGTAGCGCTCGGCGAGGCAGATGCAGGGTTCGTGTACTCGACGGATGCGCGCACGGTCACCGGCAAGGTGACGGTGATCACGCTGCCCGCGTGGGCGCAGCCGAAAGTCCAGTACGGCGTGGCTGTCGTGTCGGCGAGCCCGAATCGCGGGGCCGCGCAGGCATTCGTGTCGAAGCTGCTGGGGAACGCCGCTCAGGCGAAACTGATCGCAGCCGGCTTCCTCCCTCGGGTCAAGAAGTGAAGCATCTCCCTTTCGCCGCAGGCCTCTTCGCGGCCACGTTCGTCGTGCTCGCGTTCCTCGCGCTGCCCGTGATCGCCATCTTCACGCACGTCTCGCCCGAGACGCTCGTGTCCCAATTCTCGAATCCGATTGTCGTGGACGCGCTCGTCGTGAGCGCGAAGACGACGGGCGCCGCGCAGCTGCTCGTGCTTCTCCTCGGTACACCCGCGGCGTGGCTTCTGGCCTCGCGCCGGTTCCGAGGCCGCTCGCTCCTGGTCACGATCGTCGAACTGCCGCTCGTCCTCCCTCCTGCCGTCGCGGGCATCGGGCTGCTCGTTGCGTTCGGGCGCATGGGGCTGCTGCACACGTCGATCCCATTCACGCAGGCGGCCGTGGTGCTCGCGGTGGCCTTCGTCGCCGGTCCGCTCTACCTGCGCGCAGGGATCGCCGCATTCGAGGCAATCGACCCGCGGCTGATCGACGCCTCACGAACCCTGGGCGCAAGCCCGCAGAAGACATTCGTTCGCGTCGCACTTCCGCTGGCGCGCGCAGGCCTCGGTGCGGGCGCGGCGCTATCGGTCGCACGTTGCCTCGGCGAGTTCGGCGCCACGATCATGTTCGCCGGATCGCGTACCGGGGTGACGGAGACGCTGCCGCTCGCGATCTACGACGAGTTCGCCGTCGACTTCGACGTCACGCTCGCGATCAGCGCGCTGCTGGTCATCGTGAGCGCAGCCATCCTCATCTCCCTCAAGCTCGCGTCATCGTGGACATTCTCACTGCAGAGCTCAACCTCCCCCTCCGCGCCTTCGCTCTCGACCTGAGCCTCGAGGTTGCAGGCACGTTCGCGATCGTCGGGCCGTCGGGCGCGGGCAAGAGCTCCGTTCTGCGCGCGATCGCGGGTCTTGCCACTCCGGCGGCCGGCCGGATCGCGCTCGGGCGCGACGTGTGGTTCGACTCGGCCGACGGGACCTCGCGTCCCGCCGAAGGACGTCCGGTCGGCTTCGTCTTTCAGGAGTACGCGCTGTTCCCCCATCTCAGCGTAAGGCGGAACGTCGCGTACGCGGGCGCTGCGAACGTCGATGCGCTGCTCGAGCAGTTTCGGATCGGCAACCTCGCGGATGCGAAGCCGGACGCGATCTCCGGTGGTGAGCGGCAGCGCGTGGCGCTTGCTCGAGCACTCGCACGCGGCCCCAAGCTGCTCCTGCTCGACGAACCGCTCGCGGCGCTCGACCCGCACACGCGCGACGCGGTGCGGTCCGAGCTCCGCTCGACGCTGCGGGAGCTCGAGCTTCCGGCGATCGTCGTCACGCACGACTTCGTCGACGCGGCGGCGCTCGCCGATCGAGTGGGCGTCCTCGTGGATGGTTCATTCGTCCAGGTCGGTAGTGCGGAAGAGCTGATCGCGGCGCCGGTTTCGCCGTTCGTCGCGCGGTTCGTCGGCGGGAACGTGCTTCACGGCCAGGCGCGCCGCGATGGGACGCTCACCGCGGTCGAGCTTCCCGACCGCACGATCGTCCTCTCCGTCGACACCGCTCACGGCGACGTGGCGGCCGTCGTCTACCCCTGGGACGTCACGCTCGCCCGCGCCCTCCCGAGCGACTCCGCGCAGAACCACCTGCAGGCCGAGGTGGTGAGCGTGGTCCCCGTCGGGAACCGCGTTCGCGTGACCGTCGGGCCGGTGACCGCGGAGGTGACCGCCGAGTCCGCGCAGCGCCTGTCCATTCGGGAGGGCGACCTTCTGGTCGCGAGCTGGAAGGCCACGGCTACTCGCCTCGTGTCCCGGTAACCGCAGCTACGCTGCCCGCACCGGGGTGCCCCGTCCGGGGCTGAGATCACACCCGTCGAACCTGATCCGGATCATGCCGGCGAAGGGAGTGACATGACCGATACCGACACGCCGAACTGGGGCATCGAACCGGTGCCCGAGCGCCTCCGGGTGCTCGGCACGCTCGACGGCTTCCTGCTCTGGGCGAATCTCTCCGTATCGCTGCTCGTAATCGTGGCGGGCGCGTTCCTCGTGCTTCCGCCGTCGCAGTTCGGGCTGGGCCTCTCCCTCCCCGTCGCCGTCGGCGCGATCGCCGCCGCGGCGATCGTCGGCAACGTCCTCCTCGGGCTCGGCGGACTGATCGGAGCGGACGCTCGCGTGCCGACGATGGTGCTGCTGCGCGCGCCGCTCGGGCGACGCGGGTCGTATTTCCCGACCGGGCTGAACATCGTGCAATGCCTCGGCTGGTCGGTCTTCGAGCTGATCATCATCGCGACCGGGGCGAGTGCGCTCTCGAAGCAGGTGCTCGGCTTCGGCGGCGTCGGGTTCTGGAAGGTGCTGTTCGGCGTCGTCGCAACCGCACTCGCGTTGCTCGGCCCTGTCGGGTTCGTGCGCAAGTACGTGCGCAAGTTCGCCGTGTGGATCGTGATCGCGTCGCTCGTCTATCTCGGCTGGTGGTCGCTGCACGGCGAGCATCCCGTTGCGTTGTGGCACCGAGGCGGGGCGCACGGGTTCTGGCCGGGCTTCGATCTCGTGCTCGCGTCGATCATCAGCTGGACGCCGCTCGTCGCCGACTACACGCGCTTCGCACGGTCGCGCGCGGCGGGGTTCTGGGGCGCCGGTCTCGGTTACTTCGTCCCGACCGTCCCGCTGTTCGCGCTGGGCGCAGTGATCGCCATGTCGCGCCACATCAGCGACGCGCCGGCACTGCTCACGGCGATCGCAGCGGGCGGGGCGGCGAGCGTGCTCGCGCTGCTCGCGCTGACCGTCGACGAGAGCGACGAAGCCTTCGCCAACGTGTACTCGGGCGCGGTCAGCCTGCAGAACCTCCTCCCGCGCGTGCCGCAGCGCGTTCTCGTCGCCGCGGTCGCGGCGCTCTCCACGATCGGCGCGCTGCTGATCGACCTGCGCAACTACCAACCGTTCCTCTACCTGCTCGGGTCGTTCTTCGTCCCGCTGTTCGCGGTGCTGCTCGCGGACTGGCTTCTCGCCGGTCGCCACTACACGCGCGAGGACGTCTTCGCAGCGCCCGAGCTGCGCCTCGAAATGGTGCTCGCGTGGCTCGCGGGCTTCTGCCTCTACCAGTGGCTGTACCCGCAGGGGCCGGGCTGGTGGACGAGCATCGTCGCGCACACCCACCCGCATGCCCTGCCGTGGGGCGGCGCGTCGCTGCCGAGCTTCGCCGCCGCGTTCGTGCTCGCTGCGCTGGCGCGTGTGCTCGCAAGGAGGCCCATACTGGCGAGCGCGTGATCGCGCTGGTCGGGAATCTCTCGCGTGACCTTCTACCGGGGCAACCGCCCCGCGTGGGCGGCGGGCCGTACCACGCGGCGCGGGCGTTGCGACGACTGCGCGTGCCTGCGCGGATCTACGCACGCGCTGCCGAAGAGGATCGCGGCGCGCTCCTCCCCCCGGTCGTCCGCCTCGGCACCCCGACACGGTTCGTGCCCGGCACCGCAACCGCGACGTTCGCGTTCTCCTACGCCGGCGACGTGCGCACGATGGAGGTGCAGGCGCTCGGCGACCGCTGGGAGCCGAGCGACCTCCCGCAGCTGCCGACCGCGCGATGGGTGCACGTCGCGCCGCTCTCCCGGCACGAGTTCCCGCTCGAGACGATCGCGGCGCTGGGACGCAAGCGGCGCATCCTGCTCGACGGGCAAGGGCTCGTACGCGTGCCGGAAGTCGGGCCGTTGAAGCTCGACGCCGATTTCGATCCGGAGATCCTGCGGCACATCTGGATCCTCAAGCTCGCCGAGGAGGAGGCGGAGGTGGTCGGCGACCCTGCGTCACTCGGTGTGCGTGAGGTGCTCGTCACGCACGGCTCGCGCGGATCGACGGTCTACTACGGCTGCCGCTCCGAGTTCGTTCCCGCGCATCCGATGCGCACCGACCCGACGGGCGCAGGCGACGCGTACTCGATCGCCTACCTCGTCGGACGCAACGCCGGATTCGGCCCGGTCGGCGCCGCACAGCGCGCGACGGCCGTTGTCGCGTCGATGTTCACGCGATGAAGGTCCTCGTCGACACGACGGCCGGCGGCGTCTTCGCAGTCGACCTGGAGACGGAGGAGATCGAGCCGTCGGACGACGAGCTCGCGACGCCGGACGAGCCGCTGCTCAACCTCCCGCGCCTCGTGGCTGCAGCCGCGGTCGGCGCCACGGTGTTCGCCATCGTCGACACACGGCCGCCGATCGTCGTCTCGCGCGACAGCGGCGCAACGTGGCGCGAGTCCGGACGCGGGCTCCCCGCAGGGCGCGCGATCGCGATCTCTCAGGACGATCCCGACACGGCGGTCTTCGCGGCGCGCAACCGCCTGTACGTCACCCGGGACGGCGGTGTCTTCTGGACGGCGGTCCCTGTCGAGCTGCCGGAGGTCGCGCGCGTCGAGCTCAGAGACTGAACTCGCCTCGCGCGACCGTCACCGCGGAGCCGCCGACGACGACGCGCTCGATCGCGTCCGGCGTCCCGTGCGCCTCGGCGTAGAGGGTCGAGGGCCGGTCGATCTCCGC
>CAZDEX010000026.1:0-15102 GCA_964504405.1 uncultured Gaiellales bacterium
GAAGAGGGCGATCTCGACCTGCTCGCCCTTGTACTTGTTCGTGTAGTCCTCCACGAGCCGAGACTAGCTCATCGGCAGGCCGAGCCGGTCGTCCCGAAAATGGAGCTCCAGGACGCCGCAATTCTCCACCGGATGGAAAGGCTCGTCGCTCACGTGGCCGTGCAGCGCGCGCATCGTTCCGCCGTGCGTGACGAGCAGGATCCGGCGGCCGGCGTTCTCGCGGGCGATCCGCTCGACCGCCTCCAGGACTCGGGCGGCGTGCTCCTCGCGTGTCTCGCCGTCGGGTCGCACACCGCCGGGGAAGCATTCCTCGATCTCTGCCCGGGTGAGGCCGGACCACGAGCCGATGTCGATCTCGCGCAGACCGCTGTCCGCGATCACGGGCACGCCGTGCGGCGCGGCGACGATCTCGGCCGTCTCGCGTGCGCGCTGCAGGTCACTCGCGTAGACGGCATCGAAGGGAACGCGCCGCAGCTGCTCGGCCAGCTCGCGCGCCTGCGCGCGGCCGGTGTCGTTCAGCGGCGGGTCGGCCCATCCCTGCCAGATGCCGTCGCGGTTCCAGTCGGTCTCGCCGTGTCGTGCGAGGAGGATCGTCGTCACCCGACCGCTACGGTAGCGGCGCGATGGAGCTGGGACTCGAAGGCAAGGTGTGCGTCGTCACGGGCTCGACCGCAGGGATCGGGCTCGTGGTGGCGCAGCAGCTGCAGGCCGAAGGCGCGCGGGTCGTCAGCTCGGGCCGCCGTCACGCGGGACCGGGCGACGTGCACGTTGCGGTCGACCACACCGAAACCGGCGCCGGCGCCGAGGTGATCGCCGCCGCCGAGGGGGCATTCGGCCGCGTCGACTGCCTCGTGAACAACGTCGGCGGCACCGAGATCCGCAAGCTCGACGAGCTGACGGACGACGACTGGCAGCACTCGTTCGAGCTCAACCTGATGAGCGCGGTGCGGACGACGCACGCCGTGCTGCCCGGGATGCGCGCGCGTGGCGGCGGCTCGATTGTCAACGTCTCGTCGACCTCGGCCAAGCGGCCGTCGGGCGGCATGCCCGATTACGCAGTGATGAAGGCAGCGATGCTCTCGTACTCGCGCCTCGTTGCCGACCTCTACGCCAAGGACGGCGTCCGCTGTAACGCGGTCACGCCCGGCCCCACGGCGACCGAGGCCTGGCTCGGCGCCGGCGGGCTCGCCGAGCAGCAGGGCGAGCGGGACGAGGTGCTCGCCAGGGTCGCCGCCGGGCGGCCCCTCGGGCGGCTCGCCGAGCCGGAGGAGATCGCCGCGGTGATCGTGTTCCTCCTGTCCGATCGTGCCTCGTACGTGACCGGCGCGGCCTGGTCGGTCGACGGCGGATCCGTGCCGATCATCATCTGACCCCGAAGCTACTGTGGGCGGATGCCCGAGGTCGCCGGGAGAGTTGCGGACGCCTTCGCCGCGCGGATGCGCGAGCTGGAAGAGCGCACGCTCTCGCCGCTTGCCGTGCGCTCCTACGAGACGCGGGGGCGGGAGTGCGACGAGGAGGAATGCTTCGTCCGGACGCCGTTCCAGCGCGACCGCGACCGCATCCTGCACTCGAAGCCGTTCCGGCGCCTGAAGGGGAAGACGCAGGTCTTCATCGACCCGGCCGGCGACCACTACCGGACGCGGATGACGCACACGCTCGAGACGACCGGCATCGCCCGGGCGGTCGCCCGCGCGCTTCGCCTGAACGAGGACCTGACGGAGGCGATCGGCCTCGGCCACGACACCGGTCACCCGCCGTTCGGGCACGCCGGCGAGGCGGCGCTCGACGAGCTCGCGCCCGGCGGCTTCCGCCACAACGAACAGTCGGCGCGAGTCGCGGAGCGGCTCAACCTCACGCACGAGGTGATCGACGGCATCCTCACGCACACCGGCGACCGCGACCCCGAGACGCTCGAGGGCAAGATCGTGCGGATCGTCGACCGCGTCGCGTACATCAACCACGACATCGACGACGCGATCCGCTACGGCATCCTCGTCGAGGACGACCTGCCCCGCGCCGAGATCGACGTGCTCGGTCCGACCGGTGCGCAGCGCATCGACACGCTCGTCCACGACCTCGTCGAGACGTCGGCCCTCGCCGGCGACATCGTGCAGAGCGACGAGGTCGGCGCCGCGATGCTCTCCCTTCGCGCCTTCATGTTCGACCACGTCTACCTCGGCCCGGTGACGCGGCCCGAGCACGAGCGCGCGCGCCAGACGATCCGTCGCATCTACGAGCGCCTCGAGGCGCGCGGCGACGCCCCCGAGGAGATCGTCGAGTTCATCGCGGGGATGACCGACCGGTTCGCGCTGACGTACGCTGCGACACTCTGATGGCGCGGATCAAGGACACCTCGGTGGAGGCGGTCAAGGCCGCCGCGGACTTCGTCGACGTCGTCTCGGCGCGCACGCAGCTGCGCAAGGCGGGGGCGAGGTACACCGGCCGCTGCCCGTTCCACGAGGAGCGGACGCCGTCCTTCTCGGTGAACGCGGTCGACAAGCTCTACTACTGCTTCGGCTGCGGCGCGAAGGGCGACCTGATCACGTTCGTCCGCGAGACGGAAGGGCTCGACTTCGCGGGCGCGATCGAGTGGCTCGGCGAGCGCTTTCGCGTCCCGATCGAGTACGAGGAGACCTCGCCGGCGCAGGACGCGGCGCGCCAGCGGCGGCAGCGCCTCTACGAGCTGCTCGACCAGGCGGCGACGTACTACGAGCGCACGCTCTGGGAGTCGCAGGCGGGCGGCATGGCGCGCGACTATCTCAAGGGGCGCGGCCTATCGGAGGAGATCTGCCGCGAGTTCCGGCTCGGGCTCGCGCTCTCCGGCGACCGGCTCGCGCGCGGGGCGCTCGAGAAGGGGTTCACCCGCGAGGAGCTCCGCGGAGCGGGCCTGACGCGGCAACGCGGCGACGACTACTTCCAACGACGGCTCCTCTTTACGCTGACCGACGCGCGCGGACGCGTGATCGGGTTCCAGGCGCGCAAGCTGTACGAGGACGACCCGTTGAAGGCGAAGTACGTCAACACGCCGGAGTCGGAGCTGTTCCACAAGGGCTCGGTCGTCTACGGGCTCGACAAAGCGCGCTCGGCGATCGCGAAGGAGGACCGCGCAATCGTCGTGGAGGGGAATCCCGACGTGATGGCGCTGCGGCAGGCGAAGCTCGAGCCGGTCGTCGCGTCGATGGGAACCGCGCTCACCGAGCAGCAGCTGCGGGAGCTCGGCCGGCTGACGAAGCGCGTGTGGCTCGCGTTCGACGGCGACGCGGCCGGCGCCTCGGCGACGCTGCGCGGGATGGAGCTCGCGGCGAAGCAGGGCTTCGACGTGAAGGTCGTCACGCTCCCGCCCGGGGTCGATCCCGCCGACGACCCGGCAGGATTCGAGGCGCGGCTGCAGACCGCCGAGCCGTACCTCGTGTATCGCGTGCGCGTCGAGATCGAGCACGCGGAGGACCGCGAGTCGTCGTTCCGCATCGTCAAGGCGCTGCTCGACGACGCGCCCGACTCGCCCGAGCGCCAGGACGCGTGGCGGCTCGCGAACGACAAGCTCGGCATGACGGTGCAGCTCCGTGCCTCGTCGGCCGCGCGCGCCTCGGCTCCCGCCTCGCAGCGGGTCCTCGACGCGAGCGCGAAGCTCGAGCGCAATGCGCTTGCCGGCGCGCTGGCGCACGAGCGGCTGCGGCCCCTGCTCGCCGAGCTCACCCCGGAGCACTTCTACGACCCGACGCACCGTGCGCTTCGCGCGCACATCGCCGACGGTGCGCCGCTCGACGCGGCGGGCGTCGGCCTGCTCGCCGAGCTCGACGCGCGCGCGGAGCCGGAGGGCATCGACGACGCGACGGGCGAAGAGCTGCTGTGGCGCCTGCGCGAGCGTGAGCTACGGCGCGAGCTGCAGCACGCCGATCCGTCGCGCACCAAGGAACTGCAGGAAGCCCTGCAGCGGCTGCTCGAACGCGTCGCCGCGCTCAGCAGCGCCTAGAGCTGCGCGAAGAGGTTGACCTCGACGCCGTCGGGGTCGGCGAGGAGCGCATAGCGCTGGCCCCAAAAGGCGTCCCACGGCTCCTTCTCGCCGTGGAAGCCGGCGTCGACGATCCGCGCGTACAGCTCGTCGACGGCCGCGGGGCTGGTGCACTCGAACGCGAATGAGAGCTGGTTGCCGTTCCGGCGCGTCCAGTCGGGGCTGAAGCTGCGCACCACGTCCTCGCTGTCGAACATCAGGCGGAGCCCGTTGTGGAGCGTCGCCTCGAAATGCCCCTCGCCCGGCGTCTCGGGAACGTCGACGCCGAGCAGGCGGTAGAACCGGATCGATGCTGCCGGGTCGGCCGCAACGATGCCGATCGCGTTCAGGTCGGCCATACGACGAATCTACCTGCGAGGTTCGGATCGCGAAAGCACGGGTATCGCTCCACATGCTCGTCGCCCTGACCCCGCGATCTTGGAGCGGAACGTGAACGGAACAGACCTGTTGCACGAAGCCGGCGGGCTCGTCGCGCTCGGCTGGTGCCAGCACGCCGAGGCTCGCACGCTGCACGGCGCGGCGACCGACGTGATGGCAGGGAACGCCGCCGAGTGGTCGCTCCTCGGTGCGCTGCAGGCGGTGACCTTTCGTGATGCAACCACGACCATGGCCGATCTCCGCGACGCGCTGTCCGCGATTGCCGACCTGATCGACGATCCGTCGCTGGCCCACTGGAACGATGCGCCGAACCGGACCCAGGTCGAGGTTCGGTCCCTGCTCGAGGATGCGGAGCGGCGCGCAGGCGCGTGAAGAAGCTCCCCGGGTTGGACTCGAACCAACAACCCTCCGGTTAACAGCCGGATGCTCTGCCAATTGAGCTACCGGGGATCGCTCAGCGCGCGGCATTGTAGCTAGCGTTCCGGGCCGTGCTCTGGCTCGTGGCGCACGCTGCGCCGATCTCGTACCACTTCCCGCTGCCGATCTGGCTGTACGTGCTCGCCGGTGGTGGAGCGGTCCTTCTGTCGGCTCCGGCGGCCGCCGCCCGCGGTGCGCGGGGGCCCGTGCGCGAGCGGTGGGGGGCGGATGTCTACCCGTTTCGTCCGCGGGCTCGCGCCCGTCGTCACGGCGGTCGGGACCCTGCTGATCCTGGAGGCCCTCGTCGCCGGCCTCGTGTCCACCACCGACCAGTCGCAGGAGTTCCTCGAGAGTCCGGTGACCGTTCTCACGTGGGTCGACTTCTGGGTCGGCCTGGGGATCACGGCGTGGCTCGTCGGGAACTTCTACGAGCGCGTTGCGCCACTCAATGTGGCGGCGCGCGCCGTCGACCGCGCGCTCGCGCGGCGCGACGTCCAGTCGTTTGCGTATCCCGCACGCCTCGGCCAGTGGCCGGCGGTCGCGCTGCTGCTCGTCTGGTCGTGGATGGAGTTGATCTGGCCGCCTGCGAAGGAGCCGCGGTACCTCGCGCTGATCCTCGTCGTGTACATCGTCGCGACGCTCGTCGGGTCGGCGCTCTACGGCGCCGAGACGTGGCTCGGCAACGTCGAGCTCTTCAGTGTCTTCGCGCGCACGCTCTCGCGCTTCTCGCCGCTCGAGCTCCGGCCGTTCGTGCCCGAGGAGTGGGCGGTGTCGCCGCGCGACGAGCGGCACGCCCGGCTGCGCCCGTACGGTGCCGGCCTGCGCACCGATCCGACACTGCCCGACGGCGGCGCCGCGTTCGTGATCGCGGCACTCGCGACCGTCGTGTTCGACGGCTGGTCCTCGACCGACCGCTTCGCGTCGTTCCAGCAGTGGTTCTGGCAACGCTGGTCCTTCCTCGCGCAGCACGTCCAGGTCCTGCAGACCGCGTCGACGATCGTCGTGGTCGCATTGTTCGTCGGCGCATACCTTCTCGTCACGCGCCGGCACGCGCGCGAGCTCGCGGTGACGCTGATCCCGATCGCGGCCGTGTACTTCAGCGCGCACTACTTCTCGTACCTCCTGATCGTCGGGCAGGCGACCGTCGCGGTCGTCGTCGATCCTCTGGGGCACAGCTGGAACCCGCTCGGCTGGGGCGAGTACCCGCTCAGCACGGCCGTTGCGCCCGCGCGGCTGGTCTGGTGGATCCAGGTGCTCCTGATCGTGTGGGGCCATGTCGCCGCGGTGTTCGCCGCGCACAGGCTCGCGCTTCGCGGCACGACGCGCACGCGGGCGCTCGTCACGCAGGCGCCGCTCGTCGTGTTGATGGTCGGCTACACCATCGCGGGGCTCTGGGTGCTCGCACAGCAGATCAAGGCCTGACCTGGACGCTCACGTCGACCTCGTGCTGGGGCGAGCCGTCCTCGGCCGACGGCGAGAAGACCTGCACCTGGAGCGGTCCCGGCGACGCGGTGAACGTCGCGTCGAACGTGCCGCGCTGCGGCGCGCCCGCGGACGCGGTCACCGTGCGCTTCTCGAGCTCCGCGCCGTTCCGCAGGAGGCGCACGACGAGCGTCGCCTCGAACACGCTCGCGGTGCCGCTGACGTGGAACGCCGGGGGCACGTCCGTGCCCGGCGCGGGGGTCTCGACGAGGATCGGCGGGAGGTAGCTCGCGAAGTCGTCGCGGGTGAGGCCCATGCGCCCGCCCACGTCGACGCGGTGGATGCTCGGGTACTGCGTCAGCGTGTAGACGATCTCGGCCTGCTGCTCCTGCGTCGCCTTCGGCAGGTCGACCGTGGCCGTCCCACCTGAGACGGTCAGGCTGCCCGCGACGCCGAGCGCGCCGAGCGCCGCCCGGGCGACGGCGCGCGTGCGCGGAACGCGAACCGCCCCGGGAATGACGGAGCCGGCGACGACCTTGTAGACGGTCACCGTCATCGGCGTGGGTGGGGCGGCGCTCGTCGTGGTGGGCGCGGTCGCGGTCGTGACGGTGACCGTGGTCGTGCCGGGCCCGCCGCACGACGCGGTCACCGCGGCGAGGGCGCAGACGAGAAGAAGGCGGTTGATCATCGTCTCGCAGTTTGGCAGGGTCGTCTGATGACCAGATCAGCGCTCGTGCTCGTTGCGCTCGGCGTGGTGCTGCTGCTACCGGGAACGGGCTCCGCGGCCCAGCAGGTTACGATCAGCTTCCACGCCTGGTAATCGACCGCCGACTTCAACTCCGGCACCACGTAGCGACGGCGCCCGCGTCGCGTGCGATCACGCTTGCGGCGAAGGGCACGACGAACGTCACGTACACCGACTCCCACTACGGCGAGGTCGCCGCGGCGGCCGGCACCTGGACGTCGCCCGTGTACAACACCGGGCTCGGGTTCACCGAGCTCGTCCCGTCCTGCGCGCGACGCTCACTACGACGGCGCGGGCAACTGGCCGTTCAGCACGGCGGATGCGGGTGGGCGCGGCCTCGACGGCTTCGTCACGCAGTTGCGCGGCCTGAACGAGGCCGAGCAGTTCATCAAGGCAGGCATCCCACTCGTGGCGTCGGTCGCGTCGAACCCGAACAAGCTGACCGGCTTCCTGTTCGACAAGGGGACGAACGGCCACCTGCTCGTGATCGTCGGGTTCACCGCAAACGGCGACGTCGTGGTCAACGACCCCGCTGCGACATCCGACTCGACGGTCCAGCGTGTCTACAACCGGGCCGAGTTCGAGCGCGCGTGGCTGCCCGCGACCGGAGGGATCGTCTACGTGATGAAGCCCGCCGGCGTGTCGCTCCCGCCCGGGAGCACCGGCAACTGGTGATGATCGAGGTGCCTGGCACCGATCGGTGCCAGGCACCTATTCTTGGGGCGTGAGCCTCTTCGCGGTCGCCCTGCTCCTGCTCGCAGCCGTTCTGGTGATCGCGGCCGAGTGGCCGCGCGTCTCGCACGGCGCGCCGAAGCGTCCGAAGCGGCGGAAGAAGAAGCCGCATCTGCGCGTCGTCGAGCAGTCGGATCCCGACGAGTTCGCGCGCGCCGTCGAGCGCGACCTGGCGAACCTGCCGACGTACGACCCTAACGAACGACCGCGGAAGTAGTCAGCGTCCGCGTGTTCGGGAGGATCCGTGCGACGTTCTCCATGTTCTTCGCCTCCTGGTAATCCGACGCGGTGACCACGACCGTGTGGCGGCCCCTGGGCGCCTCGACGCGGAGCGCGGCAGGCGCACCGTGCGGCTTCACGATGTGGCCGTCGAGCCTGACGACGATCGACGACGGGTCGACGCCCGAGCCTGCGTCGGTCGCCGAGATGACGATCGCGCCGCGCGTGCCGCTCACGCGCAGGCGCGGCGGCGTGACGTCGTTCACCCAGTAACGGAATGTGAACGGGCCCGCCTGCGCGGCGGAGCGCGTGTCGAAGACGATGTCGTACACGCCGGCGGCAGGAGAGTCGACGCCGGCCGCTCTGATCGGCGCGCCGAAGCTCTTGCGGTATGGATTGAGGTCGAGCGGCAGCCCGACGTACCCGGCGAGGCGGTCCTCGCTCCCATCGAACGTGACGTGCGGAACTGCACGGCCGCTCGTGACGACGACACCGAAGTTCGCCGACTTCGCGGCGCTCGTGACGCGGTACACGCGCTCGGGGCCCGGGTAGTCGACGTCGCCGGCGGTCGGGTAGCGGTACCTCGTGATCCGCGAGGGGGCTCCGGCGGTCGTGCCGCGGTACGTGCCGGCGGAGCCGATCGAGATCTTGTGCTCGGTTGCGAGCTTCGGCGCGCTGATCCCGAACCAGAACGGGATGCGCCGCACGTCGGAGCCGTTCGTGAGCACGACGAAGCCGGTCCCGTCGCCGGGCAGGACGCCCGGAAGGACCGACACGTCGAGCGGCCCCGGGACGAGGACGGTGGGCGGCGCCGTGATCGTCGCGCCGACGCGCTGCTGGTCGACGATGCTGACGGTCCAGGTTCCTGCGCCGCCACCGGCGTCGGTCAGGTTGACGCTGCGGGACGCGGCGACGCCCGGCGTGAGCATCCCGAACGAGAGTGCGCTCGGCTCGGCGAAGATCAACGGCGCGTCGGCGCGGGGGAGGTCGATCATCCCGCCGCCCTCGCGCGTCGTGAACGCCTCGGCGCCGGTTGGGGCGTGGACGGGGTCGCCGGTCTGCACGAGCGCCGACTTGAGCTGCGCGACCGTCCAGTCCGGATGGCGCTGCCTGAGGATCGCTGCTGCGCCGGCCGCGTGCGGCGCGGCCATGCTCGTGCCGCTCAGCACGCCGAACGTCCCCTGGCTCGCCGGCAACGACGAAACGATGGAGACGCCCGGCGCGGTGAGGTCAGGCTTCATCTCCAGCGACATGGGCGTCGGCCCGGCAGACGAGAAGCCTGCGATCACGTTGTGCGAATCGGCGGCTGCGACGCTGATCGCGCTCGGCGCGTTCGCGGGGGACGAGACCGACCCGTAGCCGAACTCCTCGAAGTCGTTCCCCGCCGCCACGACCGGGACGACGCCCGCGGCCGCCGCGCCTTCGAGCGCGCGCACGAGCAGGTCGCGCGACGGCTCGATCTCGGGCTCGCCGAGCGAGAGGTTGATCACGTTCATTCCGTCGGAGACGGCGGCCTCGACGGCGGCGGCGAGCTCGGCGCTGTTCCCGTCCAGCCCGAAGCTCGGGGTCGGGATCGTCAGCGCCTTGTAGTTCCCGAGATACGCGTTCGGCGCGACGCCCGAGATCTGCTGGCCGCCGGCAGACGTGCCGTTGTCGCCGGCCGCGATCCCGGCCACGTGTGTTGCGTGGAACGACTCGGTCGGGTCGAACGGCCTGTTGGCGTACTTCCAGGTCGGCGACGGCGGGGCGAACGTCCTCTGCACGATCACCTTCGGCGTCGTGAACTGTGTCTGCCCCTTCGGGAAGCCCGGCGGGTACGTGAAGCCGCTCGGATTGAAGTACGGGTTCGTCGCGTCGAGCCCGTCGTCGATGATCCCGATCTTCATCCCGTTGCCCGCGTAGGCGAACGTCGCGCCCCACAGCTTGTCCGCGCCGATCTGCCCGGGCCCGCCGCTGACGCGCAGTGAGTGGTAGCGCACGTTCGGCCAGACGGCTGCGACGCCGGGCAGCTTCGCAAGCGTTGCCTCAGCGCCGCGGGGCACGACGACCGCGAGGCCGTTCGCGACGAGGCGGTAGTGCCACGTCACCCGCGCGCCGGGAATCGACGACTCGATGCGCGTGGCGAGCGCCGTCTGCGCCGCCGCGACCTGGCGCTCGTACGCGAGGTGCGCCGCCGACTGCAGCGAGCGTCCGAATGCGGACAGGGCGGGGGCCTTCAGGGTGACGACCACCTCTGTGGCGGGACCGCCGCTGCGGGCGAGCACGTCGCCCGATAGCGCGACGGCGGCCAGTGCCGCCGTCAGGAGGAGAATGGTGACCCGCTTCAGAGTGCGGATGAGAGGACTTGAACCTCCACGCCCCTAAGGGCACACGGACCTGAACCGTGCGCGTCTACCAATTCCGCCACATCCGCGTGGGGAGCGGCATTGTAGCCACGCTCGGGGCGTCGTCTACGCAGCGGAGAAGCGGTGCTGGACGTTCGCGACGTACCCCGCGAGGTCTTCCTCCCGGGCCGCGAGCCGCGTCTCGCGCTCCTCGAGGTCGCGGAGCCGCTCTTCGAGCTTGTCCTCCCGGAGGTCGAGGTCGGCCTCGTGCCGCGCCGCCTTGACGCGGACGTCGTCCTCGAGGCGCTCCAGTTCGTTGTTGCGCTCGCCGAGCTCGGCTTCGAGCCGCTCGAGGCGCTTCTCGCGCGACTCGAGCCGCTCGCGGCGCTCTGCGTAGAACTGCTCGCGCGCGGCGACCTCGTCTTCGCGCTTGCGCAACTCGACGCGCAGCTGCTCGACGAGGTCGCCTTCGCGCTCTTCGCGCGCCGCAGCCGCCAGCCTCCGGTTCATCTCCGCCTCACGTGCCGCGAGCGCCGCCTCGCGCTCGTCGAGCTCCCGGTCGCGCTGCCCGTCGCCGGCCGCCACCGCCTGCAGCCGCGCCTGGGCATCGAGGAGCTCCTTCTCGCGCTTCGCGAGATCGGACTCGCGCGCCTCGAGCTCGGCCATGAGGGCGAACGCGTCCTGCGACGTGACGCCGTGCTCGTGCCGCTCGTCCAGCAGGCGATCGGCCTCGCCGCGCAGCCGCTGCTCCCAGGACTGCAGCGCAGCCTCGCCGTCGGAGACCGCCCGCGCGCGCTCGTCGAGCGCGGCCTCGACGGCGACGCGCTTTTCTTCGAGCTCCTGCGCCTCTTTTGCGAGCCGCCCCTCCTGTGCCTCGAGCGACTTCTCGCGTGCTTCGACGCGCGCGCGCGCCCCGGCGAGGTCGGTCTCCTTCTCCCGGACGTCGCGCTCCCGTTGTCCAACACTCGTGTCGCGCTCCCGCAGCGCGAGCTCGCGTGCGGAGAGGCGTGCCTCGGCCTCCTGCGTGCGTGCATCGAACGCAGCGCGCTCGCGCTTCAGCTCCCGCTCGCGCTCGGCAACCTCCGCGAGCTGCTTCGCAATCTCTGCCGACGCCTGCGCGCGATCGCGCTCGGCCTCCTCCAGCTCCTCGACGCGGGCCTCCGCGTGGCTGCCGAGTTCCTGCACGCGGGCGTACTCCGCGACGATCTCCGTGTGGCGCTCGATCAGCGCGTGGTGCTCGCGCTCGAGCTCGTGGGCCCGCAGTGCGAGCGCAGACTCGCGCTCCTGCAGCTCGACGCCCCAGGCTTCGAGCTCGGCCTCGCGTTCCGCTGCCGCACGGCAGGCCGCGTGGGCCTCTTCGCGCAGCACGTGCTCGCGCTCTAGCGCGGCCTGCAGCTCGGCGCGCACGTTGTCGAGCTCTGGGACCGTGCCCTGCACGATCACATCGACGGGAGCCGATACGGGCGAGGCAGCGGCCGGCTCCTCGGCGACGGCTACGGCCGGCTCGTCGCCGCCGTTCTGCCGCCGCTCGAGCATCGAGCGCAGCCCGGTGCCGAATCCCTTCTCGGTCTCGTACGGCGGCGTCACTTGAACACCGAGAGGATATGCAGCATCGCAGGCCCGAGGACGACGATGAACATCGACGGGAAGATGAAGAAGACGGTGGGGAAGAGCATCTTGATCGGCGCCTTCATCGCCTTCTCCTCGGCAGCCGCCTGACGGCGGAGCCGCGTGTCGGTCGCCTGCACGCGCAGGATGCGGCCGAGCGAAATGCCGAGCTGCTCCGCCTGGATGACCGCGCGGACGAAGTTCGAGAGCTCCATGGCGTCGACGCGCGTCGCCATCTTCCGGAGCGCGACGGAACGCGTCTCGCCGACGCGGATCTCGTTCAGGGTGAGTGCGAACTCGTCGATCAGGGGGCCGTCCATGTGCTCGGTCAGCTTCGTGACCGCTCCGTCGAAGCCGAGCCCGGCCTCGACGCTCACTGCGAGCAGGTCGAGTGCATCCGGCAGCTCACTCTTGATCAGCTCCCGGCGGGCGCGGATCTTGAAGTTGAGCACCATGTCGGGGGCGAGGAACCCGATCGCGGCGAGGGCGGGGACGAAGAGGAGGCCCGCAGCCGCGGCGCCGGCTGCGGCGAGCAGGACGCCGAGCAGGCCGCCGGCGACCGTCGCTCCGCCCTTGATCGCGAGGAAGTTGGCTGCGGTCAGGCGGTGCGTGAGCCCCGCGGCGACGAGCTTGCCCGAGATCGCGTCGATGTTCGTCTTCGGGCTGAGCTTGAGCGGGATCGCCGCCAGCCGCGCGACGGCGGGCGCGAGGACGCGCTCACGGAAGTGCACGAGCTCGCGCTCGCTGCGCGGGATGCGCACGCGCCCGTACTCGGCGGCGCGCTTGATCGAACGCGCCTTCAGCCGCGCGGGCGCGGTGGCGAGCTCGCTCAGCATGTAGATCGCGCCGCCGGCGAAGAGCAATGCGAGGAACAACAGCATCGGCACCTACCCCCTGAAGGAGACCATCTTCTTGAGGATCAAGCTCCCGATGACGATCATCGTGAGCCCCGTCGCGAGCATCTTCTGACCGGTGCTGGAGTGGTACAGCGGCGCCATGTACACCGGGTTCATCAGTGTGACGACGATCCCGATGAAGAACGGCAGGCCGACGAGCACGTAGGCCGACATTCGGCCCATCGCAGTCAGACCTCGCACCTTGCGGTCGAACTGCTGACGCTGGCGGACGGTCTCCGCGACCATGTCGAACAGGCCGGCGAGCGAGCCACCGATCTGGCGCTGGATCGTGACCGCGTTGATCACGAAGGTGAGGTTCTTCGACTCGATGCGTGTCGCCAGGTCCGCGAGCGCGTCGTCCATCGGCTTGCCGAGCTGCGTCTCTGTGAGGACGCGGCGGAACTCCTTGCCCGCCGGGTCGGCTCCCTCCTCGACCACCGACTGGATGCCCTGGCGGAAGCTGTGCCCGGCCTTCAGCGACGCGGCGATCGTGATCAGTATGTCGGCCAGCTGGTTGTCGAACTTCTTGATCCGCGACTTGGCGCGGAACGAGACGAACGCGAACGGCAGGAAGCCCGCGACCGCCATCGCGATCAGCGTGACGATCGGCGACGAAGCCGCGACCGCGAAGACCATGCCGACGACGAACGCGGCGCCGGCCCCGAATGCGACCAGCTCGCCGGCGCGCAGCGGGAGATCGGCACGCTCGATCATCACCTGGACGCGCTTGAACTGGCGGAAGCCGCCGAACGCGCCTTCCATGCCGTCGGCGATGCGCGTGCGCGCGGCGGCGCGCTCGTTGCGATGGCGCACCTTCGGGTCGCGCACGACGCCGCCGAGATGCGGCTCGATCCGCGCGCGCAGCCGCGAGCCGCGGCGCGAGGCAAACCAGAAGCAACATGCAAGCAGCACAAGCAGGCCGACGACGGCGCCGACGAGCGCGGTGCCGCCGGCCGTATAGCCCGCCGCGGGGATGAGCGACGACGGTCCGAGCGGCGACGCGGCGACCCCCGCGACGTCCACGGTCGCACGCGCGACGCCGGCGCCCGGGACGCGTGCGGTCAGCTGCAGCTTCGTGCCGGGGCGCGCCGCCGTCACGTAGGAGAGCTGCCACGTCCGGTTGAGCTCCCACGCGAGGTCGCGGTAGATCCCCGCGAGATCGGATGTACGGGCCGCCTGGCGATAGGAGCCGCCGGTCTCGTGAGCGAGCGTGCGCAGCGCGTCGGGCGTGAAGCTCGGGCCGCCGATGCCGATCGTGTAGATCGAGGCCTGAGCGGCACGGGCCGCTGCGACCGCGTCGGTGAGTGAGTGCGCGCTCGAGACGTCCTTCCCGTCGGTCACGACCACGATCGCGCGGCCGGGCCGTTCGTCGCCGGTGAGCCGGTTGGCGGCGAGCACGATCGCGTCGTAGAGCGCCGTGCCGGGAGTCCCGTCCACGTCGAGGCCCGCGAGGGCGGCACCCGCATTCGCGGGCGAGTCGTCGAGGCGCCCGAGCGCGAACGCGGTGTGGCCGAACGCCACGATGCCGAGATGGTCGCGCGCGCCGGCAGCGCCGACGAACGACTGCGCGGCGGTGACCGCCTCCGCGAGCGGGCGGCCCTGCATGGACTGCGAGCGATCGAGCGCGAGGACGATCGCCTTCTCCTGTCCGAGGTTGACCGCCATGTAGCCGTTCACGGGCGCGCCGTCTTCGCGCAGGACGGGGGTGGGCGAGCCCGCCGGCGCGATCAGCGTCGCGCGCACGGACGGGAAGTTGCTGGTGTCGACGCTTCGCAGGTGCACGGCCGCGAGCGCGCCCGGCGCCGCGCCGAGCGCGGCCAGGGCGAGCGGGATCGCGACCCAGCGGCGACGACGCGGTCGCTTGATCACTCGTAACCTCCGCCGAACCCGACGGCGGCGAAGGACGCGCGCAGCTGGTCGGGGTCGTCGCCGGTGAAGAACGTGGGCGGCAGCACGACGTTGTTCGCCGCGAGCTTCTCGAGGAAGTGCGGCTTGAGGCCCGTGGCGCGCAACGGTGAGAGCAGCCGGTGCGCACCCGCGTAGGCCTCTTCCTCACCGGGCGGCGATGCGACGAAGATGTCCTGGAGAGTCACGACGTCGGCTTCCATGCCGAGCACCTCGGAGACGTGCGTGATGCGGCGCGAGCCGTCCACGAGCCGCTGGATCTGCACGAGCAGGTCGAACGCGCTCGCGATCTGCTCGCGGATCGCACGGTGGGGGAGCTCGACGCCGGCGGTCATGACGAGCGTCTCGAGACGGGAAAGCGCGTCGCGGGGCGCGTTCGCGTGGATCGTCGTCAGCGAGCCCTCGTGGCCCGTGTTCATCGCCTGCAGCATGTCCAGCGTCTCC
>CAZDEX010000027.1:0-6829 GCA_964504405.1 uncultured Gaiellales bacterium
GAGCAGCACCTGCACGCCCTTCTGCTCGATCAGCTTCCCGAAGTAGACGACCGTCCGCTCGTCGCCCGCGAGGAACTGCGCGAGCCGCTCCGCGTTGCCGTCGTCCGGCAGGCGCTCGTTGCCGCCGTTCGGCGGATCGTTGCGCGCCTCCTCCACCAGGTCCGAGAGCGCCTCGTCGCGGTCCTGCAGGGTGAACTCGTCGACGTCGACGCCCGGCGGGACCTCGCGCACCCCCTCGACGGGGCCGACCACCTCCTCCAGCACGGTGCGGATGTGGTCCGAGCCGACGAACGTCGCGTCCGCCAGTGCGAGCGTCTCACGCCCCCACGCCCCGAGCGCCGGGCGGCCGCGCATCGAATACTCGAGCTCGGAGCCGTGCGCCTTGACGCGGAAGCGCTCGCCGGTCGCGGCGCCGACGGGTCCGCCCATCAGCACGTGGTTCGTGAACACGAGGTCGGCCGGCAGCAGCTCGCGGAGCGCGGACGCGTTCGCGTCGACGTACGCCCGCTTCTCCGCATCCGTGAAGTCCTGCAGGAACTTCGGCTCCAGCCCCTCGTACCGGTCCATCACGAACACGGGCAGCAGCTTGCCCGGAAGGTCGACGGCGACCGTGCGCGCGCCGCCCAGGTCGTACTGCCCGGGCGCGCGCTCCTGCGAAACGACGACGACGTCGTGGCCCGCGTTGCTCCATTCGCGCGCGAGCGCGCGGGCGTAGACGTTCGAGCCCGTCCCGCCGAGCAGGTAGCCGTGCCAGAGGAGGATCCGCATCGCGTGGAGGCTACTCAGTCGCCGCGCGATCCCCGGACGGGAGGACGTCGTCCTCCGGCTACCGCCCAGCCGCGTAGCCGGAGCGGGCAGGCCCCCGCGCAACCACGTCGAATGCCGCTCCGTTGTATACGTGCAACCTCACGAGGAGATGAAATGGGAATCGGCCTGAGTCTGATCCTGATCGCAGCTGGCGCAATCATCACGTTCGCGATTCACGTCTCCACCAGCAGCGCGTTCAACCTGCACACGATCGGGATCATCCTGCTCGTCGTCGGCATCATCGGTGCCGTCATGTCGATGATCTTCTGGTCGAGTTGGGGCGGCTTCGGCGGCCGCCGCGAGACCACCATCGTCGACCGCTAGAACCCTGCGTTAGTCGAGGGCCGCAGGACGCCCCGCGGCCCTCGACTCATCACAGGTGGAACCCGAACGAGCCGCCCTTCGCCATGCCGTCGGCCAGGGAGTTGACGCTAGGCGAGGTGGAAGTACAGCGCGTGCAGCAACTCGACCGCAGGATTCGAGGTGTGCACGGTGACGTCGCCGGGGACGTCGAGCAGCGCTTCCGAGTAGTTGAAGATGATGCGCACGCCCGCATCGACGAGGTCGTCCGCGACCTTCTGCGCAGCGCCTGCGGGAACGGCGAGGACGCCGACGACGATGTTCTTGTCCCGGACGACGTCCTTCAGGCGCGACTCGTCCTCGACGGTCGCGCCGCCGATGTCGGCGCCGATCATCGTCGGGCTCGAGTCGAACACGGCCGCGATGTTGATCCCGTGCTCCGCGAAGATCGCAGAGCTTGCGATCGCCTGACCTAGGCGGCCCGCACCGACGAGCGCGATGTTGTGCTGGCCCTGGGTGCGCAGGATCTTCCGGATCTCGCCCAGCAGCGAGTCGATCGAGTAGCCGACCCCGCGCTTGCCGAACTTGCCGAAATTCGAGAGGTCGCGGCGGATCTGCGTCGCGTTGATGTTCGTGTAGTCCGCGATCTCCTGGGAGGAGATGCGCTCCTTCCCCATCTTCTTCGACTGGGTCAGAACCTGGAGGTAGCGCGAAAGACGGGCTGCGACGCCGACCGTGAGGCGGTCGGGGGCGCCGCCGGGGGTGGGCGATTGCAACATCACGAAGCCATTGTGCCCAAGGCTCCACACCTACCGTGCGGTTGTCACGAACTACGAACTTTGTGACAGCTTTTTCCGCACCGCGGCCTCGTCGAGGTAGTAGACGAAGGCCCGCGCGCCGTCGATCTCGAGGACCGGCAGCCACTCGCGGTAGCCCGCCTCGAGCTCCGGGTCGCCGGTGATGTCGACCGCCTCGAATGGGATCCCCCACGCCTCGAGCTGACCGCGGGCGCGCTCGCACAGCGAGCAGCCCCGCGCGTGGAACAGCGTTACTCGGTTAGGGATAGAGGCCACGCGTGACGGTCGCCTCGGCAACGCGCTCGACCGCCAGCCCGTACGCCGCCATGCGCATCGACGTGTCGCGCGACTCGTACGTCGCCCACGTCTCGTCGAAGGCGCGCGTCACGATCGAGTTCAGGCGCGCGTTCACCTCGTCCTCCTTCCAGAAGTACTCCTGCAGGCCCTGCACCCACTCGAAGTACGAGACGACGACGCCGCCGGCATTCGCGAGCACGTCGGGCAGGATGAGGACGCCCTTGCTCTCCAGGATCTGGTCGGCGCTCGGCGTCACGGGCCCGTTCGCGCCCTCGACCACGATCTGCGCCTTCACCTGATCGGCGTTCTCCTCCGTGATCACCTGCTCGAGCGCGCACGGCGCGAGCGCGTCGCAGTCGAGGACGAGCAATTCGTCGTTCGTGATCCGGTCGCCGCCTTTCAGCTCCGCGAGCGAACCGCCGCTCTGCTTGTGCGCGAATGCGGCGGCGACGTCGAGCCCGTTCGGGTTGTGTACGCCGCCGCTCGAGTCGGAGACGGCGACGACGACAGCGCCCTCCTCGGCTGCGAACTTCGCGAAGTACGCTCCGACGTTGCCGAAGCCCTGCACGGCGATCCGCTGCCCGGCCAGGCTCTTGTCCTTCTTGCCGAGCGCCGAGGCGAGACAGAACAGCGCGCCGCGCGCCGTCGCCTCCATGCGGCCGAGGGAGCCGCCGATCGTCAGCGGCTTGCCGGTGACGACCCCGAGCACGGAGTGGCCCTTGTTCATCGAGTACGTGTCGAAGATCCAGGCCATCGTCTGCGCGTTCGTGCCGACGTCGGGGGCCGGGATGTCCTTCTCCGGGCCGATCTCGTTGATGATCTCCGAGGTAAAGCGCCGCGTCATGCGCTCGAGCTCGTTGCGCGACATCTGCTTCGGGTCGCAGATCACGCCGCCCTTCGCCCCGCCGAACGGCAGCCCCATCAGCGAGCACTTCCACGTCATCCACATCGCGAGCGCCTTCACCTCGTCGAGGGTGACGTCGGGGTGGTAGCGGATGCCGCCCTTCGAGGGGCCGCGCGCGATGTTGTGCGTGACGCGGTAACCCGTGTATGCCTTGATCTGCCCGTCGTCGAGCGAGGTGGGGATCGAGACTTCGACGGCTTTCTTGCAGCCCTTCAGGATGTTGACGAGCCGCTCGTCGATCCCGAACGTCTCGGCGACCTGGTCGAGCTGCTGTTGCGCGAGCTCGAACGGATTCTCGCGCAGATGAGACTCAGGGGCCGCGGTGGCCATCGGCGGGGGAATCTACTCGATCCGGAACGCGACCTGCGCCCGGCTCGGCTGGGCGTCTCGCGGCAGCGTCGGCCACGCCGCCAACCGCAGTTGGTAGGCGCCCGACGGCAGCACGACGCTGGTCGGGCCTCGGCCGGTGATCCCGAAGCTGTACGAGCCGGGCAGCAGGTTGCGCAGCCGCGCCATCACCCCGACGAACCTGCCCGAGGCGGTATAGAGCAGGATGTCGAGCCGCGAGACCGGCCGGATCTGCAGCCCCGAGTCGCGCACCAGGTTCCCCGCCTGGACCGTGAGGATCGCCGGTTGCGTGTCCGACGGCTTGAACGACGTGGCGCTGATCGCGACGTGCGCGAGCAGGTTCGTTGCGTACGTCTTGAACCCGATCGCCCACGGCACGTGCAGCGTCTCGCTGCCGTCCGCTGCGATCTGCAGCACGCCGGTGACGAGCCGCGCGTTCACGGGCGCCGCAGGTGCCGAGACGGTCACCTGCACGTTCGCGGAGCGGCCGACAGGCAGGGCAAGATGGTCGGGGTCGACCGTGAACTTCAACGCCTCCGATTCGCCGTCGGCGAGCGCGCTGACCGAGAGCAGCAGGCTGCGCGTCGACACGTTGCGCACGACGAGCGTGCGCGTCGCATGCCACCGCTTCCCCGCCCACGTGCCGAAGCCGAGCGTCGTGGGCTGAGCGGCGACCTCGCCGACAGCGGAGACGCCGAGGCTGAAGGTGCCTGCGCCGACCGCGGTCGTCGGCGCGCCGCCGCGGCTCGCGTATCCGACCAGGAGGCTGTCGAGCGCCGGACCATCGAGGTCGGGGCGCATCTGCGCGAGGAGCGCCGCGGCGCCCGTGACCGTCGCCGCCGCCGCGCTCGTGCCGTTCACCGTCCCGTAGAGGGGCGTGCCGTCGGTCGCGGTGCCCGGCACCGCGGTCGCGAGCGCGATCCCGGGCGCAACGACGTTCGGCTTCACGCCTCCGTCGAACGCGAGCCCACGCGAGGAGAAGCCGGCGACGAGTCCGCGCTCGGGGTTCGCCGCGTCGTGGACCGGGCCGATCGCCACGCCGACGTCCACCCCGGCACGCTGCGCCGCGAGGAGCTCGATCGCAGCTGCCGCCGGGACGACCACGACGGGCGCGGTCTGGTCCTCGGCGACCCGCATCGAGCCGGGCGGCAGGTTCGCGCCGTAGAGCACGACAGCGGCGGCACCCGCGCGCGACGCGGCGAGCGCGGCCGACTGCGGATCGTCGCCCGTGGGCACCATGACCGCGCGGCCCGCGACGAGGCTGAAGCCCTTCGCGTCGAAGTAGTCGACGCTCGACGCACCGGCAACGCCGCGCGTCGCGCGCGGGCTGACGACGTGCAGCGTCAGCGCATGGTTCGGCCCTACGGGCCCCACGAGCGGCAGCATGCGGTCGAGGATCACGTCCAGCCCGCGCCGCAGCACGACGCGCACGCGGGGCTGCGCCGTCCGCGAGTCCGTCGCGCCCACGGCGAGTGCGCCCGGCGCGCCCGCCGGCCCCGCGACCGAGCCGAACGACGGCCCCGCGATGCCGTCGTTGCCCGCAGGCGTGACGACGAGCGTGTTCAGGTCGAGCGCGCCCTGCACGGCGATCGCCTCGGGGCCGTCGGTGAACGCCGCATACGGCTCGGCGACGCCGACCAGCGCGACGCGGACCGCGTCGTGGGCGTCGCCGTCGCCGTTCGGGTCGACGGCGCGGTCGAGGCCCGCGATCAGCTGGTCGCTGCGCCCGTAGACCTGGGACGTGCCGTCCGCCGCCTCCTGCCACCCGGCGACGCGGATCGGCAGGACCGTCGCGCCCGGCGCGACGCCGTGCAGCCCGCCCGGGCCTGCCGCGCCCACCAGCAGACCGGCGAGCTCCGTGCCGTGCCGCTCGAGCTGCGAAGGATCCTGCGGGTCGGCGTGCGCCGTCGCGTCGTCGCCGTGGTCGATGATGTCGATGCCGCCGAGCACATGGTTGCGGAGGTACGGATGCGCGAGGTCGACGCCGGTGTCGAGGAGCGCGATCGTGACGCCGCGGCCGTCGTAGCCCGGCAGGTCGATGTTCGAGCGGTGGCCGCTCGACGCGCCGAACTCCTTCGTCGACAGCATGTCCTCGGACACGGACGCGGGATAGGTCGCGCGCACCGGATACACACCTGCGACCTCGGGCAGGTTCTCGAGCAGCGACACGGCGCGCGGGTCGAGCTGCGCGGCGAAGCCGTCGAGCACGCGCGCGTAGCTGAAGTCCGGCGTCACGGTGATCCCCTGCGCCGCGAGCGTCGTCAGCACCTGCTGCTGTGCGGCGTACACCTGCGACGTCCACGAGCGCTCCTGGGCCTCGGTCGCGTACCGGGCTATCGCGAGCCGCTGCGCGACGGACGGCGTGTGCAGCACGACGATCATGCGCTGGCTCGACGCGACGGGGACGCGCGGGTCGCCGACGAGGCCACGCCAGCTGACCGGCGCGGTCGGGGAGCCGCTGTTCCCACCGGCCGACATCACTGCGACGAGGCCGACCGAAACGGCCGCGATCCCGAAGAGCGCTAGTAGCTCACGCCGTAGGCCGCGCATCGAGCGAAAGGTACTCGGGGTACGGGACGGGGTCCGTAAAGCGTGCGGCGGAAGCGATCATCGCGGCGTTGTCGGTGCAGAGCGCGAGCGGAGCGAGGGCGGCATGCGGCAGCGCGGCCCGGAGCTCCGAGTTGGCGGCGACCCCGCCCACGACTGCGATCCGGTCGCCGCCAGCCGCCTGAAGGCGCTCCACGAGCGCTCGGACGATCGCCCGCTGGTAGCTCGCCGCGAGGTCGGGGCGGCGCGCCTCCAGCTCCTCCGGTGAGAGGTCGCGCACCTTGTAGAGGAGCGCCGTTTTCAGCCCGGAGAAGGAGAAGTCGAGGCCCGGGACCCGCGCGACCGGGAAGTCGTAGGCATGCGGGTCCCCCTGCTTCGCGAGCGCGTCGATCTCGCGGCCGCCCGGATACCCGAGCCCGAGCAGGCGCGCGCCCTTGTCGAATGCCTCGCCGGCCGCGTCGTCGAGCGTCGTGCCGAGCACCTCGTACCTGCCGCGGTCCTGCACGTCGAGCAGCATCGTGTGCCCGCCGCTCGCGAGCAGGCACGTGAACGGCGGCTGCAGATCGAGCGGCTTCAGGTAGAGCGACGCGACATGCCCATGCAGGTGGTCGACGGGAATGAGCGGCAGCCGCCTCGCCCATGCCAGCGCCTTCGCGGCGGAGACCCCGACGAGCAGCGCGCCGATCAACCCCGGGCGCGTCGTGACGGCGATCGCTTCCGGCTCCTGCGTCAGCGCCTCCTGGAGCACCGGCGTGATCAGGTCGAGATGGCGGCGGCTGGCAACCTCGGGCACGACGCCGCCGTACCTCGCGTGCAAGTCGGCCTGCGA
>CAZDEX010000027.1:6929-10389 GCA_964504405.1 uncultured Gaiellales bacterium
CCACATGATCAGCGCGTCTTCCCGGTTGTCCGTGTAGTACCCGCGGCGAATGCCGCGCGATTCGAAGCCGAGCCTCGCGTAGAGGCTGATCGCGCCCTCGTTCGACACGCGCACCTCGAGCGTGTAGCCCCGGCGCTCGTCGTCGCGCGTCAGCTCGAAGAGGCGCTCGAGCAGCGCCGTCGCAACGCCTCGGCGCTGGTGGTCCGGGTGGACGGCGACGTTCATCACATGCCAGGCGTCGACGTAGCGCGAGTTGATCACGTAGCCGACGAGGTCGCTGCCTTCGAAGGCGCCGAGGCAGATCGACGTCGGCTTTGCGAGCTCGGAGGCGAACATCGAACGCGACCAGGGCGTCGGGTATGCGCGCTGCTCGATCAGCTCGATCCCGTTCAGATCGGAGAGGTCGAGCGCGCGAATCTCGATCGCGACCGCGGTCACGGCTGCGGCTTCGCGTCGGGGTCGCGGACGTAGAGCGGCTCGACGAGCTCGGCTGCGCCGAACGCGCCTGCGCGCTCGACGAGGAGCAGCGGGTCGGGCAGGTGCACGGGATCGTCGTCGGGCGGGATCGTCGCGCCGCGCGCCTCGAACAGCTCGCGGTAGCGAATCGCGCCGTCGCCGACGAGCGTCTGCCCGGTGACGTCGAGCTCCTCCGGCTTGCACACGCGCGGGCCGGACGTGAACACCTCGCCGCGCTTCGCGTCGACGACCGGCGTCCCACCGTCGTACGCGTCGAGCGTCGAGGCGCCGGCGACCGGCACGCCGAGCGAGAGCGCGAGCGAACGCGCCATCGCGAGCCCGATGCGAATGCTGGTGAAGCTGCCGGGTCCGCGTCCGACGACGATGCCCTCGATCTCCCGGGGGTCGGCGACGAGCTCGTCGACCGCCGTGAGCAGGTCGCCGGCGCGCTCCGAACGCGCACGCCCGTCGGGCGTGACGGCGCACACGGCGCCGAAGGACGTCGCGGTGTCAAAGGCCAAGATCACTGTCGATCCTCACGGTGCGGTGCGACTCGTCGACGTGACTGAGCGTAACGACGACGCGCGCCTTCGGGAGCCAGTCGCCGCCGTGCTCCGGCCATTCGACGAACGCGATCGACCCGTCGAAGTACGGCTCGAGGTCGCCCCACTCCTCGGGATCGAGTCCCGCGATCCGGTAGAGGTCGAGGTGTGCGACCGGGACGGGCGCCTCGTAGCGGTGGCCGATCGTGAAGGTGGGGCTCGAGACCGGGCCGGTCACGCCGAGCGCCCGAGCTGCGCCGCGGACGAACGTCGTCTTCCCCGCCCCTAGCTCGCCCGAGACGGCCACGATGTCCCCGGCGGTGAGGCGCGCGGCAAGGCGCGCAGCCAGCGCCTCGGTCTCCTCCGGCGATCCTGTCACGAGCTTCACGCCCCAATGGTGTCTGACACCGCGGGTGTCTGACACCGGTCAGTGGCTACGGTCCGTCGATCCTTCTCCTCGAGCGCCTGGAGAGCGGGACGTTGCGGCCCGATTCGCTCCAGGACCTGCCCTCGATGCGCTTCGAGCTGTCCGACGATCCCGTCGGTCGGGCGACAGCGATCTAGCGAGTGGCTCGTGCGTCGCTAGAACAGTCCGAGCTGAACCGGCTGCTCGGGCGGCGCGGCGTGCACGACGGGCTCGCGGACGGGCGCCGGCACGACCGCGCGGCCGAGCAGCTCCGGGATGCGCCTGAAATCGTCCTCGAGCACCTGCAACATCCGGGGCGTGTAGAGCGCGGCGGCCGGATGGAAGATCGGATAGAGCGTGACCGGGTTCCCGCCGAGCACGACCCGCTGCTCGCGGCCGTGCACCTGCGTGATCCCGTTCGGCTTGCCGGAGAGGAGCTTCGTCGCGAAGTTGCCGAGGGTCGCGACGAGCTTCGGCTGGATCAGCTCGATCTGGCGGAAGAGATGGCCCTCGCACGCCTGGATCTCCTCCGGCAGCGGGTCGCGATTGCCGGGGGGCCGGCAGTTGTGAACGACCCCGCCAGCCGTAACGAAGTTGTGGTTTCCCTCCACATCGATGCAGAAGAACGTCACGTCGGTCCGTTGCGCATCTGTCACGTCTTCGAGCTCGACGCTGTCATAAATGACCTTTGTCGGACCTGCTTCAAGGAGATCGGGATTGAACGGCACACAATCGGCGATCTCGGCCACAAGCTTGTAGCGCATGGACAGCGGCGTATACGGAGCGATGCGCTCCGAGAGCCGCCGCGTGGTCTCAGCGTCAAAAAAGATGCGCCCACGCAGAGCTTTCCCACGAAGGCCTAGGCGTTCAAGCGCGGCGAGAAGAGTCACGAGATCCGCGTAGTCGAATCCGTTAGTCGCGATCTCGGCTCGCGGGGCGCGGTCCGCCCGCAAACGCAGATGCCCATCGTCGAGGAACCAAATTGCCAGCATCCGATCGTTCAGCTCGTCGACCAAAGTAAGCGGAACGCGCTTCCGATGGGTGTAAAACGAACTGCGGATCGTCCGCAAAGACCTGTGAGCCTTTGTCCGAACATGAACCGCCCCGTACTGGCGCGCGCCTCCGGCGACCGCAGCCACCTGGTACAGCGTGATCGAGGGCTCTAGTTCTGTGAGGAGCGATGCCTTCCACCTCGCGTAGTCCTCTTGGATCTGCGAGTGACCAATTTGGAGATACGACGACGCCGAATTGATCGACCCATCCCCGAGCAACGTGCCGCAGACGACGTCGTAGGCGAGACTGCTGAGCCCGAGTCCGGTAGCGACTTGGTCGCTATCGGTGAGATCCTGGGCGTGCACGTATCCGCGTCGGGTCAGCACCGGGTGATCTCCTGTCAGCTCCACGCTCGCAAAGCCGTTGGGATTTGGCTTCGCGCTGGAGAAGCTGAGCTTGATTACCCGACGGTCACCGAGAGGTGATTCATGCCAACCAGTAACGCGTCGCGGTTCCAGTGTCCCATCGGGCGACACCGACATGACGTCCCCGTTGTAGCCCGTGCGGACGAGACGACCGATTCGTTCCCAGGTCCCATCGCCCAGCTGTATCTGTGCGTTGTACCTCAGGCACTTGAGGACGTTCGCGATGTAGACCTCGTCGCGCGACAGGCCGATCCCCTCGAGGAGCTTCGACAGCAGCTTCCCCGCCGCGCCGACGAACGGCACACCCTGCTTGTCCTCGTGGAAGCCCGGCGCCTCGCCGACGAACATCAGCTCGGCGCTCGGCGAGCCCGACCCGAAGACGACCTGTGTGCGTCCCTGCGCGAGCGCGCACTTCGTGCAGCCGGCGACGACGTCGCCGAACGCGATCAGGGACAGGTCAGCCGCAGCTTCCACAACTACCGCCGCAACAGCCGCCGCCACCGAAGGAGGGCTGCCCGGAGGTGCCGTGCGCTGCGAACGACATGCTGAACTGCTTCGCGACCTTCTCGTTCCCGCAGTCGGGACACGCCGGGTCGCACGCGCCGACTATTTTCGTCAATCGTCATGCCGCTGCCAGA
>CAZDEX010000027.1:10399-15085 GCA_964504405.1 uncultured Gaiellales bacterium
CGTATTCGTAGATCGGCACGCTCTCAACCCTACCCAACGGCCATCTTGGCGGAGTGCCCGGATGGAGTACCATCCCGCCAGCCCGGTATCCGCGAGGAACTGGAGCTCCAACCGATGTTCCAGGCCGTCACCGTGATCGGCGCCGGACGCGCCGGCTCCGCCATCGCTGCCCGTTTGCGGGAGCGCGGCGTCGCCGTGCGCGAGGACGCCGAGCTGCGGCTCCTCTGCGTCCCGGACCGCGCGATCGCCGAAGTCGCGCGATCGATCGAGCCCGGGCCGTGGGTCGCGCACGTCTCCGGGGGCACCCCGCTCTCCGCGCTCGACCCGCACACGCGCCGGTTCTCGGTGCATCCGCTCCAGACGTTCACGCGCTCGCGCGGCCCGGAGCAGCTGGACGGTGCGTGGGGCGCCGTCACGGCCGAGGACGACGACGCGCGCGAGCGCGCGCTGTGGCTCGCGGAGACCCTCGGCCTCCGTCCCTTCGCGCTCGCCGACGACAAGCGTGCGCTCTACCACGCAGGCGCGTCGATCGCGTCGAACTTCCTCGTCACGCTCTATCGCGCGGCCGCGGGCCTCGTCGTCGAGGCGGGCGCCCCGCCGGAAGCGCTCCTGCCGCTGATGACGCGCACGATCGAGAACGGCTTCGAGCTCACCGGGCCGATCTCCCGGGGCGACTGGGAGACGGTCGACCGCCACCGTGCGGCGCTGCGCGGTTCGGGGTTCGAGGACGCCTACGAGGCGCTCGTGGAGGTGACGCGCGCGTGATCGTCGCGCGCACGCTCGGCGAGCTCGACCTGCCGCGCCACGGTGTGATCGGCCTCGTGCCGACGATGGGCGCGCTGCACGAAGGTCACGTCGCCCTGTTCCGCGCAGCGCGCCCCGAGTGCGACGTTCTCGTCGCGACGCTGTTCGTGAACTCGGCGCAGTTCAACGACGCCGCCGATCTCGCGGCGTACCCTCGCGACTTCGAACGCGACGCCGCGATCGCAGGGGCCGAAGGCGTCGATGTCTTGTTCGCGCCCAGCGCGGACGAGGTCTACCCGCCCGGGTTCGCGACCTGGGTCGTCCCGGAAGGCGCAGGCGAGGGCCTGGAGGAAGCGCACCGGCCGGGTCACTTCCGCGGCGTCGCGACGGTGTGCGTGAAGCTCTTCAACATCGTCCGGCCGCAGACGGCCTGGTTCGGGCGCAAGGACGCGCAACAGGTCGCGGTACTGAAGCAGGTCGTGCGCGACCTGAACATGCCGGTCGAGATCCGCGTCGTCGGCACGATCCGTGACGCCGACGGGCTCGCGTTGTCCTCGCGCAACGCCCGCCTCTCGACCGAGGAGCGTGCGCGTGCGCTTGCCATCCCTCGCGCGCTCGCGACGCGCGATCCCGCCCGGGCGCGCGCCCTCCTCGCGCAAGCGGGCGTCGAAGCCGACTACGTCGAGGTCGCCGACCTGGACGGCCCCACTCTCGCCATCGCCGCGCGTGTCGGTTCCACACGTTTGATCGACAACATCCCCCTCGGGGAAGGAGAAGCAGCATGACCACCCGCCCGCGCAAGCCCGCGCCCGGCACGCCCGCGCCCGGCAAGCTCCCGCTGCCGGAGGTCGCCGAGATGAAGCGCCGCGGCGACCGCATCGTGATGATCACCGCCTACGACGCGCCGTCTGCGCGGATCGCGGACGCGGCCGGCGTCGACCTGATCCTGGTCGGTGATTCGGCGGCGATGGTCGTGCTCGGCCACGACTCCACCGTGCCGGTGACGATGGATGAGATGCTCATGCTCACGCGCGCCGTGACGCGCGGTGCGGAACGGCCGCTCGTGATCGCCGACCTGCCGTTCGGCTCGTACCAGGTGTCGACCGAGCAGGCGATCGAGACGGCGATCCGCTTCGTCAAGGAAGCCCAGGCGGACGCGGTCAAGCTGGAGGGCGCCGGCCCGATGCTCACGCGCGTGCGTGCGCTCGTCGACGCGGGCATCCCGGTGATGGGCCACATCGGCCTGACGCCGCAGACCGCGACGATGCTCGGCGGCTTCAAGGCGCAGGGACGCACCGCGGGGAAAGCAGTGCGGCTGTACGCAGACGCGCTCGCGCTGCAAGCCGCAGGTTGCTTCGCACTCGTGCTCGAAGCAGTGCCGGCACCGGTGGCCGCGCGGATCACGGAGGCGCTCGACATTCCGACGATCGGCATCGGCGCCGGCGCCGCGTGCGACGGCCAGGTGCTCGTGTGGCACGACCTGCTCGGGCTCTACGAGGGCCGCGCGCCACGCTTCGTCAAGCAGTACGCGGAGCTCGCGCCGACGATCGGCGCGGCCGTCGAGCGGTATGCAAGCGAGGTCCGGACGGGCGCGTTCCCGGAGGCACAACACACCTACGCGATGTCGGAGGAGGAGCTGGCGCTTTTCGAGCAGGAGCTCGCCGGTCACGCAACGGCGTAGAGCCGCCACTCGCCCGGGACACCCTTCAGCTCGCGCGTCCCTCGCTCGACGAACTCGAGCCCCGAGCCGGCGACGAGGTCGCGGACAGTCCCCGAGACGAGCACCTCGCTCGGGCCCGCCTCTGCGGCGACCCGCGCACCGACGGAGACCGCGATTCCCGCGACCTTGCCCTCGTTGACCTCGCACTCGCCGGTGTGCAGCCCCGCTCGCACCTCGAGCCCGAGCGGCCGCACGCTCTCGACGATCTCGCGCGCGCACAGCGAATCGCGCGGGCGGGCCGTCGAACGTCGCGAAGAACCCGTCGCCTGCCGTGTCCATCTCCACCCCGCGGTAGCGGCTCAGTTGACGGCGCACCGCCGCGTGATGCTCCTTGAGGACGTCGGCCCACCCGCGATTTCCAAGCTCCGTGATCTTCTTCGTCGAACCGACGATGTCCGTGAACAAGATGGTCGCGAGCACGCTTTCGTGCTCGAGGTCGCTGCGCGCCGACCAGGCGTCGCTCAGAAACGACTGCAGCTCCGCGAGCACCGGCTCGGCGTCGCCCGCATTCGGAGCGACATGATCAGCCGGCAGAACGACGCGAGACGCCGGTTGAACGCGGCACGGTGCGGGACGGTCCAGTTCAGCTCGACGTGCGAGAACGCGCCGGGCACCCAGACGACGTCGAACGGGCCGTCGCCGAGCACCTGGTAGGCGATGTTGACCTCCCCGCTCTTGGCGTACCGGGTCTGCGGAACGTCCATCGGTGAAGGATCGCGCACTACAGCGATGCGAGCAACAGCCCGATCACGATCGGGGTGGCGATCGCCAGCGCACACGCGGCGACCGAGCGCGCCCACGTCCATCCGTGCACCGACCGCACGCCGATCACGAGCAGCACGGCCGCCCAGAGAAAGAACGCGTAGGTCAGGAGGTCGAACGCGAGCCCTCCGCTTCCCGTGTCGCTCCCGCCGGTGCGAAACCAGTCGCCGCCGTAGAGCGCGAGCTTGACGGGCCACAGGACGAGCGAGAGCGCGATCGGCACGGCGGCGAAGGCGAGGACATGGCGCGCGCGGCGGTAGGAGCCCTGCGAGCCGAGCGCGCGCACGCCGCCGTACACCAGCGCGCCGAAGATGAAGTAGCCGAAGAAGCCGTACACGCCGCCCGCGATGAAGGCCCAGACGGCGACCAGCAGGCCGTCGTAGTCGTTGCTGTCGAGGAGCGTGGCGGCAGCGCTCGTCGTCAGCACGCCGGCGATCCCCGCGAGCCAGACGATCAGGAGCACCTGCTCCGAGCGGTCGCCCGCAGCCTCCTTGGTGTCGTCCCGCAGCGCGGCGAAGACGGGCCTCGGCCGCTGCAGCACGAGCAGCGTTCTCAGCCACCAATCGCGCATCGCGACCAGCCTACTCAGGCATACGATTGGGCGCGTGGATGCGCCGACGCAGCAGCTGCTCGGGATCGCAGAGCAGCCCCGCTCCTACCGGGACACCATGGATGCGTGGGCGTCACATTGCCCGCGCCTCACCGTGTGGGAGGACGCGCTCGCGAACGGGCTCGTCCGCGTGGAGGGGCAAGCCGTGCGCTTGACGCCCGCCGGGCGCGCGGCGCTCAGCCCGGTGTCGTGACGAGCTGACCGTTGTGGCAGAGGTAGACGACCTGCCCGAGCAGGCCGCCCTGCTGCTCGCGCGGCGGCTTGCCGTCGCGGCAGATCGTGTTGCCTCGGTTCACCCAGGCCGCCGCCATGCCCGCCCCGAAGACGACGAGGCACGCCGCGAGGATCACGGCGAGCACCGTGCGCTTGCTGCGCCAGTTCAGCTTCACGCGGCGACGGCGGCGTGCTCGAGCAGCGGCCGCAGGAACTGCCCGGTGTAGCTCCCCGGCACCTGCGCGACTTCCTCCGGCGTCCCTGTCGCGACGATCTCTCCACCGGCCTCGCCGCCCTCGGGCCCGAGGTCGATCAGATAGTCCGCCTGCTTGATCACGTCGAGATTGTGCTCGATCACGAGCATCGTGTTCCCCGCGTCGACGAGCCGCTGCAGCGTGTCCAGCAGCTTCTCGATGTCGGCGAAGTGCAAGCCGGTCGTCGGCTCGTCGAGGATGTAGAGCGTCCGTCCGGTCGAGACCTTGCACAGCTCCGACGCGAGCTTGACGCGCTGCGCCTCGCCGCCGGAGAGCGTGGTCGCCGGTTAGCCGAGCGTCATGTAGTCGAGGCCGACGTCGTGCAGGGTCTGCAGGCGGCGCTGGATCTTCGGAATCTTGGAGAAGAACTCGAGCGCCTCCTC
>CAZDEX010000028.1:0-14386 GCA_964504405.1 uncultured Gaiellales bacterium
GCTCCTGCTGGAGCTGGAGCTCGGCCGCGTCCTCGATCGTGACGATGCGCTCGTCGTCCGGGATGAACGCGCTCATCGCGTTCAGCGTCGTCGTCTTACCGGTGCCGGTACCGCCGGAGATCAGGATGTTCAGCTTCCCCTTCACGCACGCGGCGAGGAACTGCGCGGACCGGGCGGTCAGCGTGCCGAACGTGATCAGGTCGTTCACGGTGTACGGGTCGCGTGAGAACTTGCGGATCGTCAGCGTCGGGCCGTTCAGCGCGAGCGGCGGGATGATCGCGTTGACGCGGCTCCCGTCGGGGAGGCGTGCGTCGACCATCGGCGACGCCTCGTCGACGCGCCGGCCGACCTGCGAGACGATCTTGTCGATGATGCGCATCACGTGCGACTCGTCGACGAAGTGGACGTCGCTGCGCTCGAGCTTGCCGTTGCGCTCGACGTAGACGCGGTCATGGCCGTTGACCATCACTTCCGTCACGGAGTCGTCGCGGAGGAGCGGCTCGATCGGGCCGTAGCCGAGGATGTCGTCGGTCAGCTGGCGGACGATCTCGCGGCGCTCCTCACGCGTGAGCGGCGTGCGGTCGAGCGCGAGCTCCTCGGTCACTGCGCGGTAGACCTGGTCGCTCAGGTCGTCCGAGCTGTCTCCCTTGAAGAGCTCCGGCCCGAGCTTCGCGATGCACTGGTGGTGGACGCGCGCCTTCAGCTCCGCGTACGGATCCTCGGTGAGGACCGGCGGCGCCGGGCGGGGCGAGCCGCCGTTCGACGCGACGACGGTCAGCGTCGCCGCGCCGTCGCCCTGCCGCGAGAGCCTGTCGTGGAGCCCCATCTCAGTTCCTCGCCAGGCTCAGCCGCCGGCGCGAGTGCTGCTGCTTCTTCTTGGACTGGGCGGGCTGCTGCGCGAGCGAGCGGGCGAGTGCGGTCAGCGCGCGCGCGAAGTCGCAGCCGGGGTCCGCGAGCACCGCCGGGTTGCCCTGGTTCACGCACACCGGCACCGCGCGGTCGGACGGGACCTCGACGTCGATCGACACCTTGAGCGCGCTCTCGACCTCGCGCTTGCTGAGCCCGACCTTCGTGTTCGCCCGATTGAGGACGAACTTGATGCGGGTCGTCGGGAACGAGAGCAGCTCGAGCGTCTGCAGCGCGAGCCGCACGTTCTTCAGTGTCGGCACGTCGAGACCGCACAGCATGAGCAGCTCGTCGGTGCGGTCGAGGGTCGCCAGCATCGGGCCGTGGAAGAACGGCGATGTGTCGACGACGATCACGTCGTAGCACTCACGCGCCACCTCGAGGAGGCGCGTGATCTTCGACTCCGTCACGAGCTCCGCGTCCTCCGGGCGCAGCGGAGCGGGGAGGATGTCGAGCCCCGACGGGTGCTTCGTGATGTACCCGACGAGCTTCTCGAAGTCGAGCTCCCCTGGCGCGACGACGAGGTCGTAGATCGTCTTGTCCGGCTCGATCCCCATCACGATCGCGGCGTCCCCGAACTGCAGGTCGAGGTCGAGGAGCAGCGTCTTCTTACCCTGCTTCGCGAGCGCCGCGGCGAGATTGGACGCGGTGACGGTCTTGCCCGTCCCGCCCTTCGGCGAGAAGACGGTGACCACGCGGCCGAACTGCTGGCGCGTCACGCTTGGCAGGGCGCGCTTCGCGTGCGACGCCTTCTTGACCGTGAAGACGACGTTCTCGACGAGCTGTGGAAGGAGCAGCACGTCGGAGACGTCCGCCTCGAGCGCGTCCTCGAGCAGCGCCGTCGGCGTGCCCGACGCGACGAGCACGATCGGCGCGCGCGTCTGCTCGCGGATCGCGGCGATCTCGCCGGCCGGGAACGAGTCGGAGCGCGTCCCGTGCAGGATGCAGTCGAGGTGGCCGCCGGCGAGCACCCCCGTCGCCTGCGCGACGTGTTCGCTGTAGCCGAGGACATCCAGCTCCGGATGCTGCGCCAGCGACTCACGCAGATCGGACAGCCCGTCGCAGTCACCCGTGAAGTAGAGGCGCGTGCGCGGTGTGTGTGTCTGTTCGGTCATTTCGGGCTCCCGGAGAGGAAGTGCTGGTACGCGGAGGCGGTGATCCCGTCGCGGAGGACCGACGTCGCGCCTTCGAGATCCTCGGGGCTGTCGGCCGCGTTCGCGACCGGGCGGAGCGCGAGCGCCCATCCTGACGCGTTCTGCACGGTGAACCAGATCTTCTGCTCCTCGCTGTTGTCGTTCACGGCGAGCAGGACCGACGAGGCGCTGCCGCCGCCGGACGCGACCTTCGTGCCGCTCGCGTCGGCGGCGTGGAGGACGAGGATGTCGCGTGCGACGACGCGGACGCCGAAGCACGTGGAGCAGCTGCCGGTGTGGAGGTTGGCGACGAGGTCGACGTGGTCGCCGTCACGGAGCGTGCCGGCGAGGAGCGCGTCGGGCGTTCCCGGCACCGAGATGGCGCGAAGCGTCCCGTGCAGCTGCACGCGAACGCCCTGTTCGGCATGGCCTGCGAAGCGCCGCAGGGTGATCTGCTCGCCCGCGTAGATGTCCTGGCGGGTGATCAGCGAGCGGATCTGGTCGGGGTTCGAGATCGCGCCCGGGACGACCGTGCGCTGCACGACGTTCTCGGTGCCGATCCAACCCTGGCGGATCAGGTCTGCGCCCGTCGTCCCCTGGGGGATGTCCTTCTTCGCGACATACACCGGCACGGTGCTCTCGCTCTGCTGGACATGGCGCTTGTAGTTCGCGACGTAGAACGTCGTCAGCAGCGCCGCGACAAGCGCGAGCCCGACGGCGACGGCAATGTTGCGGATGCGGTAGGTCATTCCCTTCTTCCTTCGATTCAGTTGACGAGTGCGATGGAGTGGACGCCGAGGTCGGGGATGGCGCCGGACGGGCCGGTCGGCGGGATCAGGCCCTTCCAGATGACGCGGTCGAACCAGCCGCTGATCGTCCCGCTGTTGCCGCTCGCCTGCGAAAGCGTGATGTGGAACGCCGCCCATGCGACGACGTGGTAGCTCGCATTCGAGCCGTTGCCGGACAGCGAGTCGTAGATGGGGAACAGCAGGTCGGAGCCGTAGCGCGCCTGCAGCGCGGCCTGGATCTGCGACGAGGCGAACGTCGCGCCCGGATCGGAGTTGTAGTCGCCGAGCGGGAGATAGTCCTGGTAGCCGTTCACGATCCAGTCGGCGAGCGTCGACGTGCCGGTGTTCCCGTTGTGCGTGGCGAGGTCGATCATCCCGAACGCGCCCGGGACGCCCTTCTTGCCGAGCGGCAGCGTCGTCGGGACGCCGAAGCACGGGCAGCCGGGGCCCGACAGCATTTTCTGGGTGATGTCGACGGCGATCGGCGCGACGCCGAACGCCTGGGTGGGCACCTCGGAGATCGCCGACGCGGTCGTCCGGATCGTGACCGTCGAGATGCCGAGGACGCGCGAGAAGAGGCCGTTGCCGGAGCCGCTCTGCGACACGGTGATCATGTCGTTCGGCACGTAGCGCGTGCCGACGGTGAACGTCGCGCCCGCAACACCGCCGTTCTTCGCGGCGAACGCCGTCGCGTCCGCGGTCGCGTTCGCCGGGTTCACGGGAAGCGACTGCGCGCCGGCGAGCGCCGCGGCGTCGACGGTCGCCTGCGACACGCGCTGCTGCCGGAACCACGAGCCGACGTCGAGCACGAAGCCGGCCATGCCGACGAGCATCACGATGAACACCGCGGCGAGCACGGTGACCTGTCCCTCTTCACGACGGAGGCGCGCGATCATTCGAGCTTCTCCGTCGTCGTGCTCGTGAGGTTGCCGGACTTGACCGTCCAGCCGAGGATGTTGATCGAGTACGGGTACGTCGCCGTGACGGTGACGTCGCTGCCCGGGACGGTCCAGCTGGGCGAGGCGGCGACCGTGACCACGAGCGGCGGCTGCGAGAGGTTGCTCGCCGCGGCGAGCGTCGTCGCCTTGGCGGAGGCGCCGTCGTCGTTCAGGAAGCGGCTGACGGCGGCCTTGCGCGCGCCGGCGCGCGTTGCGTCGGTGAGGGTGATGTAATTGTTGAACGCGATGCCGAACTGCGCGATCCCGAGCAGGATCGCGGCGAGGATCGGCAGGATCAGCGCCATCTCGGCTGCTGCCTGGCCGTCCTCGCGGCGGAAAGAAAGGCGCGCGTTCACATCAGCCTCCGAATACCGCCGCGAAGGACGAGAAGAAGCCGGTGATGCCGGGCACCAGGGACGGCACGACTGCCGCCATGGCGATGACGATCAGCGACAGGAGGAGCGCGTACTCCGACAGCGTCTGGCCGTCGTCGGCGGCCGGGGCGATGCGTGGGCGGCGGCTGGGTGTCATCTACGTTGGTGGTGCGGCGTGCGGGGGCGGACTGGGGTGGTTCGCTCGGCGGGCCCTCGGGCGGCGAGGGCCCGCCGGCGTACTGCGGTTACAGCGAGCTGGAGATCGAGTCGAACGTCGACTTGAGCGCGCCGGTGAAGATCCCGACAGCGACGACGAGTGCGATGGCGACGAGAGCGATCAGCAGGCCGTACTCGGCCATGGTCTGGCCCTCCTCGCGCTTGAGCTGGATGCGCACCAGCTCGAACCAATCACGAAGCTTCATATGGGTACACCTCCCTTCAAGCGGCGGCGGAGCGGACGAAAGTTGCGGACGTGCATGTGTGTGCGGAGTTGAAGAAACCGTGGCTGGGAAGAACTTGCGGAGGGTTTTCGAAAATCACCCCGAAGGGTTAGTGCGCGTCACCCGATGCAGACCACGAAGCTGACGAAAAGCGACGGAACCGTCGTGTGCGCGCGTTGCCGGCTCGCGGTGCATCCGTGGTCGCGCATGCGCGGGCTGCTCGGGCGCGCGTCGCTCGACCGCGACGAGGGGATGCTGTTCCGTCCGGCGAGCTCGATCCACATGATGTTCATGCGCTTCGCGATCGACGCGGTCTTCCTCGACCGCGAGCTCGTCGTGGTCGACGTGGTGCGCGGCCTGAAGCCGTGGCGCATGGCGACGCGGCGCGGCTCGAGGATCGTGGTCGAGCTGGCGGAGGGCGCGGCGGCCGGCGTGCAGCCCGGCGAGCAGCTCGAACTGGCTACGATCGAAGCGTGAGCACGCAACCTCTGCGCGACCTGCTCGAACAGGCCTTCCCTGACGCGACCGAGCTCGACGTCGTCGACCGGACGGGGGGAGGCGACCATTTTCAGGTGATCGTGACGGCGCCCTCCCTGAACGGGCTCTCGCTCGTCGAGCAGCACCGGCGCGTCTACGAGGCGCTTTCCGCGCCGCTCGCCGACGGCACGATCCACGAACTCCGCATCAAGACGAAGGGAGCCGCATGAGCTATTCCGACAAGATCAAGGAAGTCATCGACGGCTCGGACGTCGCGATCTTCATGAAGGGGACGCCCGCGTTCGTGATGTGCGGCAACTCCGACCGCGCGCTGCAGGCGCTGCGGCGGGCCGGCGCGCCGGTGACCGCTGTCGACGTGCTTCCGGACCCGGCGATCCGCCAGGAGCTGACGGCGATCTCGGGCTGGCCGACGATCCCGCAGGTCTTCGTCAAGGGCGAGCTCGTCGGCGGCGCCGACATCGTGGAGGAGCTGGAGGCGAACGGCGAGCTGGAGCAGACGCTCCGCGAGCGCCTCGGCGACGACTACGCGGCGTCGCGCGAAGAAGCCACGATCACCCTTTCGTAGGAGCAAGTTTCCGGCGTCCGCGGAGTCTTGGACTCCGTGACGCAAGGGATCGTCGAGGGCACCGCACTGACATGGAGCTCGCCCGCCGCCTACCGGCGGCTGCGCTCCTGCGTGCAGGTGGTGTTCGGCCTGGAGGCCCTGCTCTGCGTGCTTGCCGTCGCGCGGATAACGATCCTCTCGGGCGCGCATGGAACGGACTTCAGGACGTTCTACGACAGCGGCCGCGCCGTGCTGCACGGCCTCTCGCCGTACCCGGCGCTGCGGTCGCTGCCCCCCGTCGCCGACCGCACGAGCTTTGCGCCGTTCGTCTACCCGCCGCCCGTCGCGTTCGCGATGATCCCCATCTCGCTGCTGCCGGCGGCGGTGGCGAACGTCGTGTTCTTCTGCCTGAGCATCGCCGCGACGGTGCTCGGTCTCCGCGTGCTCGGCGTGCGCGACCGCCTCTGCTACGCCGTCGCGTTCTCGACGGTGCCGGTGCTCGCGGCGCCCGGTAACGGCTCGATCAGCGCGTTCCTGTTCCTCGGGACTGCGCTCGCGTGGCGCTACCGGGCCCGCACGTGGCCGCTCGCGATCGCCGTCGGCTCGATCGTGGTCGCCAAGGTGTTTCTCTGGCCGCTCTGGCTGTGGCTCGTCGCAACGCGGCGCTACAGGGCCGCCGCGCTGTCCGCCGCGTTCGGCGCGGGGCTCACCATCGTCACGTGGGCGATCCTCGGCTTCGCCGGGTTGCGCGACTACGCGACGCTGCTGCGGCGGCTCAGCGAGCTGACGGGCGTGAACAGCTATTCGCTCTACGCGCTCGAGCGTGCGTTCGGCGTCCCGCCGTCGGTCGCCCAGCTCGGCCTGTTCGCGGTCGGCGGCGTCGTTGCGTGGCTCGCCGTTCGCTACGCGACCGGCGAGCAGCGCGACGAGCGCCTCTTCATGGCGGCGATCGGCCTCGCGCTCCTCCTCACGCCGATCCTCTGGTCGCACTACCTGATCCTGCTCTTCGTCCCGATCGCGATCGCGCGCCCGACGCTGTCGCGCCTCTGGCTCCTCACGTTCCTGTTCTGGCTCGACCCGAGCTCGTGGAGCTTCGGCGACCCGGTCCGCATCGCGCCGCTGCTCGCGTTCAGCGCGTACCTCGTCGTCGGCTCGATGCGGGCGGTGCGATGAGCGCCATCGCGCTCCCGTGGCGGCGCGAGCGCACCGCCGCCGGCCGTCTCGCCCGGCTGCTCGAGACCGATGCGCTGCTCGTCGTCGTGCTCGGCACGTGGGCGGCGGCACTCGCCGCGGCAATGCCCCGCCTGCTCGTCCAGGACAGCTGGCTCTCCCTCGTGGACGGTCGGCTGATCGCGCAGCACGGGTTGCCGCACCACGACACGCTCACGCTCTGGACGCTCGGCCGACCCTGGCTCGACCAGCAGTGGGCGGCGCACCTCGCGCTCTACGAACTCGTCCGTCTCGGCGGCCTGCGGCTCCTCCTCGCGGCGGCGATGGTCTCCGTGCTCGCTGCGATCGCGCTGGCGAGCGTCGTCGCGCGGCGGCTGGGTGCGACGCCGGCCGCCGCCGCGATCGGCGCGATCCTGCCGCTGCTCGGGTCGCCGTGGCTCACGCAGGTGCGCGCGCAGAGCCTCGCGCTTCCGCTCTTCGTTGCCGTCTACGCGCTGCTCGCCCTCGACGCGCGCGCGCCGAGCCGCCGAGTGCTGCTCGTGCTCCCGCTGCTCGTCGTCTGGGCGAACCTCCACGGCTCGGTCGTGCTCGCCGCCGCGCTCACCTCGGCGTACGGGCTCACGCTGATGCGACGCAGCGGACACCGCCGGCTCGCCTCGGCGCTCGTCGCCGGCGCCCCGCTCAGCGTGCTCGCCACGCCGTACGGCCTCGCGGTAGTCGGCTACTACCGGCTGATGCTCGTCAACTCGCCGCTCACGCAGTACGTGCACGAGTGGCAGCCGCCGTCCGTACAGCGGATCACTGCGGGGCTGTTCGCGTCGGCATTTGCACTCGCCGCTCTCTGGGCGCGGCACCCCAGGGCGGTGACGTCGTTCGAGCGGTGGGCGACCGCGCTGCTGCTGCTCGCCGCGATGACCGCGCTCCGCAACGCGATCTGGTTCGAGCTCGCCGCCGCGGTCACGTTCCCGCGTCTCCTCGACGCAACCTGGCGCATGCGCCCGCAGACCGACGGGGTGCGCCGCCTCAACCGCTTCCTGGGCGTGGCCGTCGTCGCCGGCGTCCTTGCGCTGCTCGTTGCGCAGCTTGCGCGCCCGCAGTCGTGGCTGCAGCGCGACCTGCCCTCGTCGGCCGCGGCGGCGATTGCGCGTGCCGCGGGCCCGCACGGGATCGTGCTCTCCGACGACGTCCACGCCGACTGGCTGCTGTGGCAGCAGCCGTCGCTCACGGGCCGTGTCGCCTACGACATCCGCTTCGAGCTGTTCGACCGCAGCGAGCTCGCGACGCTCGCGAGCTTCGACCGCGGGTTGCCGCGCACGTGGCACACGTGCGGCGCGATCGCGAGCGTCATCACGTTCCAGACGGCAGCCGACCAGCGTCGGTTCGTACGCGATGGCGTGCTCGGGGCGCGACAACACACCGTCGTCGCCCTGCCCGGTCTGGCCGCTGTCGCGCAGGCACCGTCGCACGCGCGCTGCTCGCCGTAGCGCGCGGGGTACCCCGAACGGCGGAAAACTCGAGTTAGCCCCCGCAAGGGGGAGGCAGCGTGTTCGGCGCGCGCTCATAACTGTGCGCCTGCGGTCATGGGAGTGTCCGCTCGACAACAGAGGAGGCTCGTCCGCATGCTCGCCACCGAGCACGTCACGTCGAACGCGCGGGACCGCACCGCGCTCTCGTACCTTCGCGTCGGTCTCGACGACGCGATGAGGTCCGGCAAGCCCGCCGAGGTGCGCTGGATCCCGACCTCACATCAGCCGCGCGAGCTCGTCCGTCTCGCGACGAACATGATCGCGGAGCGCGGGGCAAACGTCCTCGTGCTCGGCGGAGAGTCGGTGACCTTCGTACCGCTCAGATAGCAAGCCTAGGAACGAAGCGTCTCGAGCACCTCGTCGGCGTGCGTGTCGGGCTTCACCTTACGCATGACACGCTTGACGAGACCGTTCTCGTCGATCACGAACGTCGAACGGTTGACGCCCCAGTACGTGTTGCCCATGTACTTCTTCTCTCCCCACACGCCATACTCGTCGGCGACCTGGTGCTCCTCGTCGGCGAGTAGCGTGAAGGGGAGGTCGAACTTCTCCTTGAACTTCACGTGGGAACGCTCGTCGTCGGGTGACACACCGAGAACGACCGCGCCTTCGCGTTCGAACTCGCCGTAGACGTCGCGGATGCCGCACGCCTGGGTCGTGCAGCCCGGCGTGTCGTCCTTCGGATAGAAGTAGAGGACGACCTGCTTGCCGCGCAGGTCGGAGAGCTTCACGGTCTCGCCGCTCTCGCTCTTCAGCTCGAAGTCCGGTGCCGGTTTGCCCTCTTCGACCACGCCAGCCTCCCTGTAGGTTTCGACGGCGATGTTAACGGCCCACCATCTGAACGCATTCCTCCTGATCGCGGTGTGCGCCCTTGCCTCGATCGCTGCGTTCTGGGCGCGGCGGCGCGGAGCGGGGAGGTCGGTGGCTCACCTTCTCGCGCTCGCGCAGACGCTGATCGTGGCGCAGGTTGGGCTCGGCCTGCTCTTGGTCTCACGGCACCATCGCGCGCACGACCATCTGCACTACGCCTATGGGACGATCGCGCTGCTCGCGGTTCTCTCGCCGTGGTTGTACGCGCCGGAGGGCCCGCGGGCCCGGCTCGCGTGGTTCGGGGTGGCGACCGCACTGGCGGCGGCGCTCGGTGTTCGCGCCTGGATGACCGCATGAGCAACTTCGTCCGGAACCTCCTCATCCTGGGCGGCGTCGCGCTCGCCGTCGTCGTGCTGAACCTGCAGGTCGCGGTGTTCACCGTCGGCCTGCTGCTGCGCATCGCGTTCCTGATCGCGATCGCGGTCGTCGCGTACTTCTACTGGCGTGACTTCGCGCGGCGCGAGATCGAGACCTGGCCGGCCCGCGCGGCGTGGGTGCTCTACGGCGCCGTCGCCCTGCTCGTCGTGGACGTCGGCTGGTACTCGTTCGCGAGTCCTCACGGTCGTGACGCCCTGGCGTTCCTGCTCGTAGCAGCGGCGTGCCTCTACGCCGGCGTCCGCACCTGGCGTGAGCAGAAGAAGCTCGCGTGAGTTGATGGAGGCGCACGTGCGCGCGTTCAACGCGGGCGTGCGAACGGGTGACTGGGAGCCGATGCTGGCGCGCTTCGCGGGCGACGCCGACCTGCACTTCGAGAACGTCCCGGCCGAGCCGTTCGTCGGCCTCGAAGAGATCCGGCGCGCCTACCGCGAGCAGCCGCCGGACGACGAGATCCTGCTGCTCGGCATCCAGGACGCGGAGGATCGCGTGGTCGCGGCCTTCGCTTGGGCGCGAGGCGGGACCGGCCGGCTCCTGATGGAGCACGACCGGGGCACCGTCACGAAGCTAACCGTCGTCTTCGACGTAGGCTCGACGGAGTCGAACAGATAGCGCAGGTACCGGCTTAGCCGGTGCCGGAGCGGGAATCGACGTACGCTGACACGCCGTCGAGGCGCGCGAGCGCGTCGCGGATCGTCATGTGCTGGCCGACGAAGATCGGGGTGTCGCGCTCGGTGTAGCGCGATGCCTCGGAGTCGCGGAGGCGCAGCATGAGGTGCATGAAGTCGGCGGGCTCGTCGCACTCGAACGCCGTCATGAACTCCTGGTCGTCGATCCCGAATGAATACGTCGTGTGGTTGTGGATCGTCGGGAACTCCTCGCGCCCGATGCGGATGTGCTCGTCCATCGCGCGGCGGCGATCCTCGTCCGGCAGCGCGTACCACGGGCGCAGCTTCACGAACGGATACACGACGAGGTACGGCGACCCCTGCGGCGTGATCTTGCGCGCGCGACGCGCCGAGGTGTACTCGGAGGCCTTCGTGGTCGCGAGATAGTTGTACGGCGTCTCGAGCCAGGCTGCGAGCGGCGTCGCGTTGAGCGCCGCGCCCAGCTCGCCGAGCGTCTCGTAGCGGTCGACGATCTTCCAGAGGAAGAGGTCGCTGTCGGGCCGGACGCCCGTCGTGGAATACGCGCGCAGGTGGTCGAACCGCGGCGTGAAGTCCTCGATCACCTCGGCGAACGCGTCCTTGTGCGCAGCGCGCTCCTCGACCGGGAGGCGCCGCCACGCCGGGTCGACGCGGAGGAACGTGTAGGCGACGTACTGGCCGTCCATCGCCCGAAGATTAGCCTCTAGCGTGCGAGGAACGACTTCGTCGCGGTGCCCGCGGCGCCCTGGTTGAGCACTGCAACACCCTGCGCCGTCACTGTGTGCGAGCCCCTCGCGAGCGGGCCCTTGAAGACGAGCGTCGTCGGGGTGCGCCCGATCGCCGTCCCCGTGAGCTGCTGCGCGTCCAGCTTGGCGATGTACGTGCAGTCCAGTGAGCACGTCAGCACGACCTTCACGCCCGCCTTGGTCGGCTTCGAGATGCTCAACGTGACCTTCGGCGTCAGTGTCATCCCGGGGCAAGCCGCGACGATCCCGCGGTGCACGCCGAATGCGGAGCTGCGAACCGAGGCGAGCGACGGCTTCGGGGTGCCGTCGACGTAGTACTCGCCCGACTGCCAGCCGGAGAGCGCCGGTTCGTCCTGCACGTGGAAGAGGAGGAGCCCGATCACGTTCGGCTGGCAGAACGTCATCTGCATCGCCTGCAGGTACTCCTGCGCCTGCACGGCCGGATCCACGGGCTTCGTCGTCGCCGGCTCGGTGCCGATGTACAGCGAGGCCTTCTCCGGCGGCAGCGTCGACTCGACGCCGAACTCGTCGTACAGGATCGGCAAGGCGGAGCCGCGCTGCGCGGTCCCGTCGAACGCGGTCCCGAGCAGCGCGACGACCTTGTCGTAGTCGGCAAGCCCGATCGACGAGCTGTTCGGATGGGGGAAGTTCGGCCCGGTCGCAGAGTTCTCGGGGTAGGGATGGAACGCGAAGGCGTCCATGATCGGCACCTGACGCCCGCTCGCCTTGTACGCGGCGCCGAGATCGGCGATGAACGACGTCGGGGAGTGCGTATCGCGACCGGTGTTCGGCTTGTCGACGCCGCGCGGCGCAAGCGCGCCGCCGTAGATCGTCGAGTGGGGGCGGACCGCCTTGATTGCGTCGTACGTCGTCGCGAGCAGCGCCTCGTAGGAGGGCGCAGCGAGATCCTCGCCGCTGCCGCCGAACTGCGGCATCCAGAAGCGGTTGAGGTTCGGCTCGTTGCCGACGATGACGTCGTGGACGAGCGGGTAGCGGTTGACGACGTCGACGCAGAACGCAGCGAAGTCCGCGCGGTCCTGGTCGGTGAGCGGCGTCACGCTCGAGCCGAACGGATACAGCGAGAGGATCACGCGCAGGCCGGTGAACTGCGCGGCCTTGACCGCGTTCCCGAGCTCGATCGCGTCGTTCGGGCCGAGCTTCGTCTGGCCCTTGGTCCACGTCTGCGTGAGGCGGATGGAGTCGAGGCCGGCGAGCTTCGCCCTGTCCATCTGCAGCTTCGAGAACGAGTAGTCCTGCGCCCGGCCGACGTCCTCCGCGGCGCCGACCATCATCGCGGGACCGCCCGCGATCGCGGGCGTCGCCCAGGCCAGGAAGATCACGGAAACCGCCAGGAGCGCCCTCACTCGGTCCCAGAGTACCCTGGCTTTCCGATGGCATCGGACGGGATCGAAAGCCAGCTGAAGCGTCTTCCGACGCGACCCGGCGTCTACATCTTCCGGGACGCGAAGAGCGACGTGCTGTACGTCGGCAAGGCCAAGACGCTGCGTCCGCGCGTGCGCTCGTACTTCCAGGCGGGGTCGAGCGACACGCGCCAGGGCATCCGTCAGATGGCCGCCCGCGTCGAGACGATCGAGACGATCGTCACGTCGAGCGAGGTCGAGGCCCTGCACCTCGAGCAGAACCTCGTGAAGCGTCACCGGCCGCCGTTCAACGTGCGCCTGCGGGACGACAAGTCGTTCCCCTACATCGCTGTCACCGTCGAGGACGACTACCCCCGCGTCATGTTCACGCGCGAGCGTCATCGGCGCGGCGTCGTGTACTTCGGCCCGTACGCGAACGCGAAGAAGGTGCGTGAGACGCTCGACGTGCTGAATCGCGTCTTTCGCTATCGCCCATGTGAAGGTCCGCAGCCGGGGCGCCACAGCGGCATCCCGTGCCTGGACTTCCACATCGAGCGCTGTCATGCGCCGTGCGTCGGCTACATCTCGAAGGAGGAATACGGCGAGCTCATCGACCAAGTGATCGAGTTCCTCTCGGGCAACGACCGGCCGATCCGGCGCAAGCTCGAGGAGCAGATGCGCTGGGCCGCTTCCGACGAGCGCTTCGAGGACGCTGCGCGCTACCGCAACCGCCTGCATGCGATCGAGCGCCTGTCGGAGCGGCAGGCGGTGGAGCGCAAGTCGATCGGCACGATCGACGTGATCGGCGTGGCGGTGTCGGACGAGCGCGCGGCCGTGCAGGTGTTCCCGCTGCGCGAGGGTCGTATGGTCGACCGCCATTCGTTCCACCTCGAGAACGCAGCCGGGGAGGAGCTCGCCGAGGTGCTCGAGCAGTTCTGCCTCGAGTACTACGGCTCGGCGCCTTCGATCCCGCCGCAGATCCTGGTGCCGCGCGGGGCCGGGGACACGAGCGCGCTCGAGCAGTTCCTCTCGGAGCGGCGCGGCTCGCATGTCGAGGTGCGCGCACCGGAGCGCGGCGAGAAGCGCCGCCTGCAGGAGCTGGCGCAGCAGAACGCGCAGCTCGCGCTCGAGTCCGAGACGTTCGTCGCCGCGACCAAGCGTGCGCGGCGGCTCGAGTCGCTCGAGGAGCTGCGCGAGGCGCTGAACCTCGAGTCGCTGCCGATCCGGATCGAGTGCTTCGACATCTCGAACATCCAGGGCCAGGAAGTGGTCGGGTCCATGGTCGTCTTCGAGGACGCCGTCGCGAAGAAGTCCCACTACCGCAAGTTCACGGTGAAGGGTGTCGACGGACAGGACGACTTCGCATCGATGCGCGAGGTGATCTCGCGCCGCTTCTCGCGCCTCGCCGCCGACCCCGGCTCGGACGACTGGAACGAGTCGTTCGCCGCCGCTCCGAACCTCGTCGTGATCGACGGCGGCAAAGGACAGCTGAGCGCCGCGCTCGCCGCGATGCAGGACCTCGACCTGCCACGCGTCGCGGTGATCTCGCTCGCGAAGCGCATCGAGGAGGTGTTCGTCCCGGGGCGGTCCGACCCGATCCTGCTCGACCCGCGCTCGCCCGGCCTGCAGCTCCTGCAGCGGATCCGCGACGAAGCGCACCGGTTCGCGATCACGTTCCACCGACAGCGCCGCGACGCGGCCGCGCGCGAGTCGATGTTCGACCAGCTCGAAGGAGTGGGGCCGGCGCGCCGCCGCGCGCTCCTGCAGCACTTCGGTTCGGCCGACGGCGTGCTGCGCGCGTCGCAGGAGGAGCTCGAAGGCGTTCCCGGCGTGCCGGCGAAGACCGCGCGCTCGATCTACGCGCAGCTGCACAAAGCGGGCCGGGCATAGCCGCGACGGTCGGCCCTGCGGCCGCGTGGCGCGTCATCCGCTCGCGAACCCGACGCTCGCGGTCGCGCTCGTGATCGTGATGGTCGCGGGCTTCGGCTCCGATCCCGTGAACACCGAGTCGCCGGCGTTCGCGCACGCCTTCGGCTACTCCGACACGTGGGCGGGCGCGATCGTTGCGTT
>CAZDEX010000029.1:0-6988 GCA_964504405.1 uncultured Gaiellales bacterium
AGCAGGCGATGTACGGCACCGGCTTCTTCCCGTCCGACAAGGGCGACTTCTACGAGGTGCCAGAGGACGACCTCTACCTCGTCGGCACGTCGGAGGTCCCGATGGCCGCGTTCCACTCCGGCGAGATGCTCGAGGGCCTGCCGCTGCGCTACGTCGCGTTCTCGACGTGCTTCCGCCGCGAGGCGGGTGCCGCGGGGAAGGACACGCGCGGGATGTTCCGGGTGCACCAGTTCGACAAGGTCGAGATGTTCGTCTTCTGCGAGCCGAGCGCGTCCCGTGAGGAGCACGAGCGCTTGCTCGGGATCGAGGAGGAGCTCGTGCAGGAGCTCGGTCTGCCGTACCGCGTGCTGAACATCGCAGCCGGCGACCTCGGTTCCTCGGCGGCGAAGAAGTACGACATCGAGGCGTGGTTCCCGGGCCAGTCGCGCTACCGCGAGATCACCTCGACGTCGAACACGACCGACTTCCAGGCGCGCAGGCTCGACGTTCGCTACCGCAGGGACGGCAAGCCGGAGCACGTGCACACGCTGAACGGCACCGCGGTCACGGCGCGCGCGATGATCGCCGTGCTCGAGAACTTCCAGGACGCCGACGGCTCGGTCGCCGTCCCGGCGCCCCTCGTCGAGTTCGGGGCGCCGGAACGGCTCGGAGCTTCGTCTACGGCGTCAGCTTCGCGGTGAAGACCTCTTCGCGCACGCCGAGGTCGATCACGGCCTGCCTCCGGTCGGTCCACACCGGACGGACGATGCCGCCGTACGCGGCGATCTGTTCGTAGTCGCCGTACTGGTTGCCGAGGTTGACACTCGGCGCGCAGCAGCTCTCGTCGGTCAGAACGTTCGCGATCGGCGAGGTCGTGTAGCCGGCGCCGCCGTTCGTCGACCGCGCGAGCGTGTAGATCGTCGACGTTGCCCCGGCGACGCCGCTGTCGTAGTACGCGACGTTGACCGACCCGTCCGACGGGTCGACGGCGAGCCACTGGTTGAACTGGTCGCCGCCCGCAGGCACGGTCTTCGACGACCACGTCGCGCCGTTGTTGGTCGACTTCGCGACGTAGACGGTGGTGCCGAACGGGGTGCCGTTCATGTACGAGCAGTAGAGCGACGTCTTGTACGAGCCGCACGCCGGGTAGACGAGCGCGCCGCGACTCGCCTGTGCGGCTGGCGTGAACTCGAAGCCGCCCACGAGCGAGATCACGCGCGGTGCCGAGAACGTGTTCCCGCCGTCGCTCGAGACCGACTCGGCGATCACGTGGTTCGCGTAGTCCTGCCACGCGACGTGCACATCGCCGTTGGCGGTCACATACGGGTCGGCGCCGATCCCGCCGGTCTTGCCGGTGAACGGGCCGCTGACGTTCGCCGGCGTCGAGAAGGTCATGCCGCCGTCGTCGGAGTACGAGAGGACGACGTTGTTCCCGTTCTTGTCGGACGACGAGTTGCCGGTCGCGTTGTCCCAGCCGACGTAGATCCGGTTGTGGTGCGCGCGCCCGGTGTCGACCGTGATCATCGGCTTGTCGTTGAACTGGGCGTTGCCGGTCTGCGGGTTGAAGTACGTCGCCGTCCACGTCGCACCGTGGTCCGTCGAGCGTGCAACCGCCATCTCTGTGCCGTTGATCGATCCACCTGTCGAGAACCAGACGATGATGTACGAGTAGTACGCGTTGCCGTTCGAGTCGAATGCGACGGCGGGGTCGGAGCCGAAGTCGAAGCCGTTGTTGGTGCGCGGCGGCGGCAGCGGCAGGTCGACGCCGGTGAACGTGGCGCCGCCGTCGGTCGAGTACATCGCCCGCATCGGCAGACGCTGGATCTCGTTCGAGCCGGCGATGACGTTCTGCTGGTTCGCCGGGTTGATCGCGATCGCCGTCTCACTCTGCGAGCCGCACTCGTGGCTCGCGTCGACGTTGTTCCCGAATGAGAGCTGCCCGACCGAGCCCGTGTTGCTGCTGCAGGTCTGGACGGCCCCGCTCGAGACGGACAAGTACTTGTCGTACCAGGATGCCCCCTCGTACGAACTGAGGTTCCCCGCGAGTGCCGGCGCGGCGCTCCCCACCGCTGCAACGGCGATCGTCAGGGCAAACACGATCCGCTTCATGCGGTCTCCCCTTCCTGACGGAACTGATCGACTGATCGACTCTCCAATATCACGGGTGACGTGTAGAAAGAAAGCCGCGGCGGGGTGCCGGAGCGGCCGAACGGGGCGGTCTTGAAAACCGCTGACGGGGTGACTCGTCCGTGGGTTCGAATCCCACCCCCGCCGCTTCAGCGCTGATCGCCGACGCTCGACCCGTCCTTTCGCGTCAGGATGCGGACGCCCTCGCGGCGCTCCGTGCGCAGGAGCACGCTCCGGTCGATGCCGCTCGGGCGTGAACGGCGCGGGACCTAGACTCCAATACGCATCAAGCCTCTAGCTACCGACGGTGAAGACGTTGCTGTCCGACGAGGCGAGGTACGACCCGTCGGGCCCGTAGAGCACGAAGTGCACGAGGTAGTCCGTCGGCGTCGGCTTCGGGATCTTGATCGTCTGCGTGACCTTCTTCACCTGCGCCGTCGTGGTGTAGCGCGCGGCGACCTGTTCATCCTGTGAGGCGCGCACGCCGGACACGGCGTCGACGAGCCCGTAGCGCAGCGTCAGCTTCTCGCCGGGGTGACCGCCCTCCTCGACGTCCGCGGACGCGACGATCTGCGAGCCCTGGAGCGAGGCCTTCGCATGCGAGACGCTGGCGACGAGGCTCGTGGTCTTCGCGCTCGTGCTCGTGCCGCTCGGCGACGACGACGAGGACGACGAGCTGCCGCCGCACGCGGCGAGCGCCGCGACGAGGGATGCAAGAGCAACTGCTGTGATCGCCGTGCGCACCGATCTCACACTAGCGGGGACCTCCGAGCGAACTGTGTGCGTACTGTTCACATGCGCGCATCCGTCATCGCTCTCGCGCTCGTCACCGCTGCGGTTCTCGTCGGCAATGCGCGCGCCGACGGCCTACCCGTGCTCGGCGTCGACGTCGGTGGTGACGGCGTCACCACCCAGTCGGTGCCGGTCAGGTACGTGACCATTCCCGACGGACGCCTGACGATCGTCGCGCAGACCGCGCGCACCGGCGGCAGCATCGTCGGCCTCGCACGGATCCGCGGTTCGTTCACGATTCCGGCGGTCGCCTACGACAGCTCGGCGAGCGGGCTCTCGGCCGACGGGCGCACACTCGTCCTGATCCAGCCGCGGCAGTCGTTCCCGCGTGCCGAGACCATGTTCGCGGTGCTCGACGCGCCGAGGCTTCGGCTCGAGCACGTGTTCATGCTGCGCGGCGACTTCAGCTTCGACGCGCTCTCGCCCGACGGCTCGACGATGTTCCTCATCCAGTACGCCGACCCGAGCGATCCCGACAAGTACGCGGTGCGCGCATACGACCTCGTCGCGAGGCGCTTGCTCGCGAGCCCGGTCGTCGACCCGCGCGAGCGCGGGGCTCAGATGCGCGGCAAGCCGCTGACGCGTACGACGAGTGCGGACGGCCGCTGGGCGTACACGCTGTACGACGGGGGTGGCGGAACGCCGTTCGTGCACGCACTCGACACGGCGGGCCGAAGCGCGCACTGCATCGACCTGCCGCAGCTGAGCGGCCGCACGGACCTCTGGCAGCTGAAGCTCGTGCGCGCCGGGCACGAGCTGCGGGTGGGGGACGCCGTCACGATCTCGACGAGCGACTTCGCGGTGGTGCGCCCCGGATCGCCCAGCCCCTTGCCGGCCATCGCCGGCGGCTCGCTCGTGCTCGCCCTGCTCCTGGGCTGGGTCTTCAGCGGTCCAGTTCGCCGAGCAGCACGCCGACCCGAAGTTTGACGTCGTCGCGAATCGCGCGCACCTCGTCGAGCGGCCGGCCCATCGGGTCGGGCAGGCGCCAATCGTGGCGGGCCTTGCCCGGCGTGACCGGGCACGCTCCGTCGCACGCCGCGACGACGACGTCCGCCCAGTCGAGCAGCTCGTCGCTCAGCTTCGTCGGGATGTGATCCGACGCGTCGATGCCGATCTCGGCGAGCGCGTCGAGCACCTCGGGATGCGTCTCCGCCCCCGGCGCGGCGCCCGCGGAACGCGCTTCGTGCCGTCCGTCCGCAACCTCGCGGAAGAGGCGCTCCGCCATCACGGAGCGCCCCTGGTTCCCGATGCAGACGAAGAGCACGTGCGTCACGCCTTGACCGCCTTGACGATCGCGCTGTGCATCTCGTCCGCGACGCGATGCGTGAACTCCACGCTGACGTCGTCGAAGCCCGCTTCGCGGAGGCCGTCCTCGTACTCGGACTTGGAGAGTGCGCCGGCGATGCACCCGAAGTAGCTGCCGCGCTCCGCGCGCGCCTCCGGTGCGAGCTGGTCCTCGGCCGCGATGTCGCTGATCCCGATCCGGCCGCCGGGGCGCAGCATGCGTGCGATCTCGCGCAGCACAGCCGGCTTGTCGGTCGAGAGGTTGATCACGCAATTCGAGATCACGACGTCGACGCTCTCGTCCGGCAGGGGAATCTCCTCGATCAGGCCCTTGAGGAAGGTCGCGTTCCCGACGCCGGCGCTTGCGGCGTTCCCCCGTGCGAACTCGAGCATCTCGTCGGTCATGTCGAGCCCGTAGGCCTGCCGGTCGGGCCGACGCGCCTCGCGGACTGGATCACCTCGAGGCCGCCGCAGCCCCAGCCTTCGGCGCAGCAGCCGGAGCCCTCGGCGGCCTTCGCATAGTGCTCGCGAACCTGTTCGCGAAGCTCGATGTGCGTCGACGCCATCAGCAGCACGCCTCGTTCAGGTCGGTGACGGCCGCGAGCGTCCGGACGGCCTCACGCTTCAACGAGTAGTACGCCCACCTGCCGCGCTGCTCGCGCTCGAGCAGGCCCGACTCGTGCAGCTTCTTCAAGTGGTGCGAGACGGTGGGCTGGGAGAGCCCGAGGCCCTCCGTGAGATCGCACCCGCACACCTCGCCCGCGGCGGTCGCGAGCATGTTGACGATCCGCACGCGGGCCGGGTCGCCGAGTGCCCGGAAGAGCTCCGCGGTCGCCTCGGCCTGCTGGTCAGACAGGGTCGGCGCCGCAAGCGGCGCGCAACAGGAGACCGGTTCCGTGACCGACATCAGATGCGGTGGCCCTGCTGCGCGGCCTTGAAGAGCGCCGCCTCGCGGAGCTGCTGCTGGCGGCAGAGCTGCTCTGCCCGCACGAGGTGCTCGCACGCCGTTCTGACCTTCTTGCTTCCGAACATCGCTGTCTCCCTTCGTATCGACAGTCATCAATATATCGATAGACATCGATACGTGTCAAGCTGCATGCAAGGTTTCGCGGGCGGTGGCGTCCTTGAGTGGTAACCGACCGCAAGGAGCTCTCAATGAAGCGTCTACTCATCCCTCTCGTCGCCGTCGCGGCGCTCGCCGCGCCGTCGGCCGCCTTCGCGAACGGCGTCGTGCTCAAGGTGCAACCCGCGCATCACCTGGTTGCGGTCACGGGCGCCGGGACCAAGGTCGCGCTCGTCCACACGACGGCGGCGTCGCGCCTCCAGGTCGGACAGCGCGTCGCGCTCAGCGCGCGCACGCTGCGCAACGGCACGCTTGCCGCTTCGACCGTCCGCGTCGTCGGGCGCGCGCACGCCGTTCGCTTCCGCGGGCTCCTGCTCGCGAAGTCCCGCACGCGTCTCATCGTCTCGGCCGGGGGTGCTGTGATCACGATGCACCGCGCCGGGCGCACGATCGCGTCGGCGAACGACACAGGGCCCGCGCCCGCGCCGGGTGCGACGGTCGATGTCACTGCGACCGTGGGCAACAACGACGATCTCGAAGAGACAGCCGTCAACACGGTCTCGGCGGATGCGCCCGGCGGTGCGATCGAAGGGACGCTCACGCTCGGCACCGGGAAGATCACGGTCGTCTCCGAGCACATGGCCCTCGTCCTCAACGTGCCGACGGGCTTCGACCTCTCGAAGGTCGCGAACGGCGACGAGGTGCTCGCGCAGTTCACGCAGGGAGCGGACGGCACGCTCACGCTCTCAGCGCTCTCCGGGAACGGCGATGCACAGGAGGCCGACGAGAACGACGACGGCAACGGCAACAACAACGACAACGGGAACGGCGACCAACAGGGCGGGGACGGTGGCGGCGGCGGCGGCGACTAGGGCAATCCGGCGGACGCCCGCCCGCAGTACCGAAGACATGAGCCCGTTGCTCTTCAAGCGGCTCTCGGACGAGAGCCTCGGCAGCCGCCTCGCCTCCGGCGAGGCGGCTGCGTTCGACGAGCTCTACCGGCGGTACGTGCACAGACTGGCGGCCTACGGCTCGCACCTCCTCGGCGATCCGGCGGCAGGCGACGACGTCGCGCAGTCGACGCTCCTCAAGGCGTATGGAGCGCTGCGCGACGGCCGTGTTCCCGAGAAGATGCGGCCCTGGCTCTTCCGCATCGCGCACAACACGGCGATCGACCTCGTCGTGCGGCGGCGCGAGCTCCCCGCGGACGAGGTGCCCGAGCTCGCGTCGCGCGACACCGAGCCGCTCGCCGGTGCTCTCGTGGCGGCGCTCGCGGCGCTGCCCGAGCGCCAGCGCCGCGTCTACGTCCTCCGCGAGCTCCACGGCATGCGCATCGCGGAGGCGGCGCAGGAGCTCGATCTCACCTCGACGCAGGTCGAGCAAGCGCTGTTCGCGGCGCGCAACCGGCTCGCCGAGCTGCTCGTCTTCGGCGAGCGGCTCGATTGCGCCACCGTTCAGCGACTGTCCGAGGGCCCGCTCGACCTTGACGAGCGCCGCGCGCTGAAGACCCACCTGCGCTCGTGCCCGGCGTGCAGGAAGACTGTCGGCCTGCGCGGCCGCGCGCTCGGCTGGCTTCCGGCCCCGACGCTCGAATGGCTGCGGGGCCTGCTCGTCGGCGGCGCCGCGCCCGCCGCCGCCAAGGTCGGCGCCGTGGTCGCGACGGCCTCGATTGCCGGCAGCATTCCGCTTGCGGCGGCGCACGCCCAGCCGCACTTCATCGTTCCCGCCGCCAAGGTGCATCCG
>CAZDEX010000029.1:7088-13928 GCA_964504405.1 uncultured Gaiellales bacterium
TCGTCCGCGCGCCGTCGAGGAAGGAGGTCGAGGTGGAGCACCTCTCCGGGTCCGACCGTCGTGGGACGGGCGACGGCGAGTCGGTCGCGGCAACACGCACCGTCGAGCCGCCTAGTGGGGAAGGCGGCGGCGGCGAGGACGGCCGGGGCGGCGGCGCTGCGCCGGCGGCGGTCGCGAACGGGCCAGGTCCGTCGACGACGGCCCAGACGAGCGGCCGCGACGCGGGGTCGGGCGGCTCCGACAGGGAACCGGCAGTCACGACGGTGTCGGCCGCCGCACCGCCGCCGCCGCCGCCCGTGCCCTTGACCACGATGAGCCAGAACGACCACGGAGGCTCGAGCGGCCCCAGCGGCGACGGCGGAGGCGACTGAACCGAACGGCGCCCGCCGTCGAACGACGTCCGATGTTTCGTCAACGCGGAAGTGGACAAAACATGGACACAATCGTTTCGGACGGAGGACGCACATGAGAGAACGCACGCCCGTGCAGTCGATCGCCGCGCTCGTCGGGGTGGTCTTCCTGCTCGTCGGGATCCTGGGCTTCGTCCCGGGGATCACCACGCATTACGGCGATCTGAGCTTCGCCGGCCACGACTCGGGAGCGAAGCTCCTCGGGATCTTCCAGGTCTCGGTCCTGCACAACATCGTGCACCTGCTCTTCGGGGTCGTCGGGCTCGCGTTCGCGCGCACCGCAGACGGCGCGCGGACGTTCCTCGTCGGCGGAGGCGCGGTCTACCTCGTGCTGTGGGTGATCGGGCTCGTCGGCGCGGCCGGCTGGATTCCGGCGAACACCGCGGACAACTGGCTGCACTTCGCGCTCGGCGTCGGGATGATCGCGCTCGGCCTCGTGACGAGCCGCTCCACGGCGCGCACCGCGACCGCTTAGCCACGACGGGCGGGTCCGCGCGCCTACTCTTGGGCGCGTGGACCCGCTCGACGATCTCCTGCGGCGCGTCGACCTCGGCGAGCTCGGCGACCCGCTGCCCGTGCTCGCGTACATCGCCGGGCAGTCGGTCGAGCTCGCCGAGGACGAGCTGAACGGCGCGCGTCGCCGCGCGCTGCTTCTCGTCGCGGCCGGCGGCGACCCACACCGGGAGCTCGGCGTCGACGACCGCGCGGTCAAAGCGGTCGCCGCCGACCTCTACACCGAAGAGCGCCGCGAACAGCTCGTGCGCAGCATCGACGCACTCGTCGTGCGCGTGCGCGACTTGCCGGTGGCCCGTGAGGCCGCGCTGTTTCTGGCGGGCGACGTCGAGCTCGCATGGCGGCTGTTCGGCTTCGGCCTGCTCGCGGAGGAGCTCGCCGGGTGACGCCGGCCGTCGAGGCGGCGAAGCGAGCCGGAATCGAATTCCGCCTCCACGAGTACGACGGCGTCGACGTGGGGGAGGGCGACTACGCACTCGCCGTGGCGGCAGCGCTCGGTCGCCCGTCCGGCCAGCTCTTCAAGACGCTCGTCGCCTCGGTCGACGGCAGTCTCGCGGTCTTCATCGTCCCGGCGGATCACCAGCTCGACCTGCGGAAGGCCGGGAAGCGCGTCGTGCTCGCCGACAAGGCGGCCGCGGAGCGCGCGACGGGCTACGTGGTCGGCGGAATCAGCCCGCTCGGCCAGCGCAAGCGCCTGCCGGTGACGGTCGACGAGTCGCTGCTCGAGTGGGAGACGGTGCTCGTCAGCGCAGGGCGGCGCGGGCTTCAGATCGAGCTTGCGCCGGCCGACCTGATCCGGCTCACGGGGGCGAGCGTCGCGGCGCTCACGTCCCCCACCAGAAGCTCGTCGCAATGACGACGTAGAACCCGACGAGCACGACGCCCTCCTGCCAGGTCGACTCGCCGTCGTCGACGATCAGCGCGCCGAGGATGCCCGAGATCAGCAGCACGAGCGCGAGGAGCGTCGGGAAGACGAGCGTCAGGTGCGTGTCGAAGAAGAGCGACCCGAAGACGACGACCGGCGTCAGGGCGAGCGCGATCTGGAGCGACGAGTTGAGGATGACCGAGATCGCGAAGTCGGGTCGGTTGCGCGCGGCGAGCTGAACCCCGACGACGTTCTCGACCGCGTTGCCCGCGATCGCGACGATCACGAGGCCGGCGAAGTCCTCGCTCATGTGCAGCGTGTGAATCGCCGGAGTGAGAGCGTTCACGAACCAGTCCGAGGTGAACGCCGCCGCGACCCCGGCCGCGGCGAGCACGATCGCGGTCTGCGCGACAGACCACCGAGGGGGGACGTGCTCCTCGTCCCCGGTGCCGCGCAGGAATGACGGCAGCGTCACGACGAAGATCGCGAGCAGCACCCCGGCGCAGACGAGCGAGAGGGCCTCGGCGTGCGGCGCGGCGGGCGAATGGAATGCGTGCGCGAGCGAGGGGATCGCCATGGTGGAGGCGGCGAGCACCGTCAGGGTGGAGATCAGCCGGGCTCGCTGGGAGTCGAAGGTCTGCACGCCGTTGCGGATCCCGCCGACGACGAAGGCGATCCCGAGCACCAGGATGCTGTTCGCGAGGATCGACCCGACGAGCGCGGCCTGGACGACCGCGAACAGGCCCTTGTTCAGTGCGAAGAACGCGATGAAGAGCTCGGGCAGGTTGCCGAGGGCGGATTGCACAACGCCGGCGCTGCCGGAGCCGAGGCGCGCGCCGAGCTGATCGGTCGCGTGGCCGACGAGGCGCGCCAGGGCGGCGAGCGCGAGGGCGGTCGCGACGAAGGCAACGACGGCACCGAGGAAGAAATGCGCGATCGCGGCCGTCCCGAGAAGGAGGGTGGTGACGGCGATCTCGGTCAGCTCGCGGCGGCTCACGGCTGCCAAACGTACAAGGCCTACCTCGAATGGGGGAGGCGACTCCGAGCAAGGCCGGGAACACTGCAGCCAGATGCGCCGTCTTCTCGCTCTCGCGCTCGTAACGAGCCTCGCAGCAGCGCTCGCCTCGACGGCGAGCGCGTCGCAGCTGATCGACCGCAACGCCACCGGCGTGAAGCTCGCGGTGAACGCAAAGGGCGAGGCGCTCCTCACCTACCGCGCGGCGGGCGCGACGAAGCACGTGCTCGCGTGGGGCGCCGTCAACGCGATCGCGCCGACGCAGGCTCGTGCGCAGGTCGCGTTCAAGCTCGACTACGCGGGCGGCTGGGGCAAGTACCACAAGGAGTACTGGAAGACGTTCGGCGGGTCGTGCGGCGCGTACGACGGGCCCGCGCTCGCGTGGGAGGTGACCGCGTGCAAGGCGCCCGACGGCTCCTACTGGGCGCTCCAGGCGTGGCAGCGCATGCTGCCGGACTACGGCGTGACGCCGACCGCCGCAGATGACTTCTGGGAGCTCCGCCTCTCGCACTGGAGCGGCGACCTGCCCGTCCTGACGATCTCGACCGACTGGGCGTGGCACCAGTGGGATCACCTCTTCGGCACGTTCACGTACGGCGACGCCCCCGTCTACGGCTTCAAGTCGAAGTCGAGCGGTGAACCGCTGGACTCGTTCGGTCGCAACATCTACCTCGACACGTTCGACTCGGCGTACGGCGCGGGGTGGAGGCGCGAGAACAGCTTCCTGACGCACACGAACACGGGCGCCTTCTGTTACAGCGTGAATCCGCATCCCGGCCATCCGTCAGGCAAGGGCGCGAAGTACCGCGCCACGGTCGAAGGGCCCGGCGTGACGCCCGACGTGATGTGGGAGGGCGCTTCGCCCGGCGCGTACGACAAGGCCGCCGACCAGGCGGCGAACGAAGCGATCGCGCAGCTCGGCGATCGCCAGTGCAAGCCGAACTAGCCGGTTCGCGCAGATAGTCTCGCCCCGTGCAGGAGCAAGGGGCCGAGCAGCGTGCGCTCTTCCGGCGATGGCCGGCCGGCGTGTCCGTCGTGATCGCCGAGGTCGGCGGGCGGCGCCACGGGTTGACGATCTCGTCGCTCGTCTCGCTCTCGCTCGAGCCACCGCTCGTCGGCATCTCGGTCGCGCAGCAGGCCTCATTGCACGAGCTGCTCCGCGACGCCGGCGAATGGGGCGTCTCGATGCTCTCGGGCGACCAGGAGCATCTCGCGCAGCACTTCGCGCGCAGCGTGCCGCCGATCGCGCTCTGGAACGGCGTCGACGTGCGCGAGGACGATCCGCGCCTCCTGAAGGACGCAGCGGGGTGGCTCGTCGCGCGCACCGTCGAGGAGTTCGTGACCGGCGACCACACGTTCTTCGTCGGCGAGGTGCAGTCGATCGAGGAAGGGCGCGCGCCGTCGTCGCTCACCTACGTCCACCGCGGCTACAAACCGGTTTGATCGACGCCGTCGTCTTCGACATGGACGGTGTGATCGTCGACTCCGAGCAGGTCTGGGACGGCGTGCGCGAGGCGTACACGCGCGAGGTGGGAGGCACCTACACCGAGACGGCGACGCGCGCCATGATGGGCATGAGCTCCGTCGAATGGTCGCGCTACATGCGCGACGAGCTCGGGGTACCGGGGACGCCGGAGGAGATCAATGCCGAGGTGGTCCGCCGGATGCTCGAGCGGTACGGCGCCGAGCCACCGCTGATCCCCGGCGCGGTCGACGCGGTGCGCGCCTGCGCCGCGCGTTGGCCGCTCGCCGTCGCGTCGTCGTCGAACCCCGAGCTGATCGAGCTCGTGCTCCAGCGCGCCGGGATCAGTGAACTGTTTCGTGCAGTCGTCTCGTCGCAAGAGGTGGCCCGCGGCAAGCCGGCGCCCGACGTCTACCTCGAAGCGGCAGCTCGGATCGGCGTCGCAGCCGCCCGCTGCGCGGCGGTGGAGGACTCGCACAACGGAATCAGGTCGGCGAAGGCCGCAGGCATGCGCGTCGTCGTCGTTCCGAACACGCACTTCCCGCCGGACGACGAGGCGCTCGCGCTCGCGAACATCGTCGTTCAGTCCGTCGCGGACGTCCCCGAGACGGTTCGCGGATTGAACGACGTCGAGTAGACGTCCTTGCGCCCGATCTTGCCGTCGACGACCGGGAAGACGTCGACGCCGTCCCACTCGAGCGCCTGGAGCGCGGCTCGATCGTGTCGCCTGCGATGTCCACGCCGCCGACGACCCAGCCCGAGACGGGCCGAGCGACTCGCCGATCTGGCCCGTTCCGTGCCGGCTGCGCGTCATCGGGATCTCCGGGTGGGACGTCGCCACGTTCGTATGCCCCGCGGGCACGGAGCTCGTCGGCACTCTCGGGCTGCGTGAGGATCGGGACGTCGGGCGGCAGCGGGTCGTCGAAGTGGTCGCGTGGCGGACGAGAGCGACGTTCACTGCGGGCGGCCGAGCAGCACGCAGCCGTTGTGCCCGCCGAGGCCCATCGCGTTCGAGAGCGCGACGTCGACCTGCGCGCTGCGCGCCTCGTTCGGCACGTAGTCGAGGTCGCAGTCGGGATCGGGCTCGCGGTAGTTGATCGTCGGCGGCAGCATCCCGTCGCGCAGCGCCTGCACGCACATGATCGCCTCGACGGCTCCGGCGGCCCCGAACGTGTGGCCCATCATCGACTTCGTCGACGAGACCGCGAGCTCGTACGCGTGGTCGCCGAACACGTCCTTGATCGCCTTCGTCTCGGCCGCGTCGCCGAGCGGGGTGGAGGTGCCGTGCGCGTTGATGTAGCCGACGCGCTCCGGATCGATGCCGGCACGATCGAGCGCGCCCGCCATCATCGCCGCCACGCCGGTCGCCTCCGGCTCGGGCTGCGCCATGTGGTGCGCGTCGTTCGACGCGCCGTAGCCGAGCACCTCCGCGTAGATCTCCGCGCCTCGCCGCTCGGCAATGTCCCAGTCCTCGAGGAGCAGCGCGCCCGCGCCTTCCGCCATCACGAAGCCAGCCCGCGTCGCGTCGAACGGGCGCGAGGCGTGCGGCGGGTGCTCGTCCTCGGCGGCGAGGCCGCGCATCGCGGTGAAGCCGGCGAGGATCAGCGGGACGATGCAGGCCTCGGTGCCGCCCGCGAGCACCGCGTCGGTGGCGCCGCGCTTGATCATCTCCGCCGCTTCCCCGACGGCGTGCGAGCCTGTGGCACACGCGGAGACGACCGCGTAGTTCGGGCCCTTGATCCCGAGCGAGATCGCGAGCTGGCCCGACACGGAGTCGACGAGCACGTTCGGCAGGAAGTTCGGCGACACGCGGTCGGGCCCCCGCTCGCGCAGCAACTCCGCCTGTTCGAGGATCCCCGGCACGCCGCCGATCGCCGACCCGAAGACGATGCCGACGCGCGCCGGGTCGAAGCCGTTCAGTCCGGCGTCGGCCAGCGCCTCGCGCCCGGCGGCCACGCCGAGCAGCACGTTCCGCTCGAGCTTGCGCGCCTCCTTCGCCGAGACGACCTGCGAGGCGTCGAAGCCCTTCACCTCGCCCGCCACCCGCACAGGCAGCCCGTCCGTGTCGAAGGTCGAGATCCAGCCGATCCCGCTCTCGCCGGCCAGGGCGGCGCGCCACGTCGAGGCGACGTCCAGCCCGAGGGGCGTGACGGCCCCGACGCCCGTGACGGCAACCCGCTTCATGGGGCAACCCTACCCATGGGTTTGGGAGCGCCATATCTGGGCATTAATTGGACAGAGATGGCGGACGCGAGACCGGGACTGATCTTCTTCACGTCGAACACGTCGGGCAAGTGCCGGCGCCTCGAGGGCTACCTGGCCCAGGTGCTCCAGCGGCGCCGGAACCACGACACGTTCAAGTACTACGCGGTCGCGCAGGAGAAGCGGCCCGATCTCCTCGAGAAGTTCAACATCAGCCTCACGCCGACGCTCGTCGTGCTCGAGGGCAAGCTGATCACGGCGAAGCTCGAGCAGCCGCGCAGCGGCAAGGAGATCGAGCGCTTCCTGCAGCCCTGGCTCCAGTAGCCGCTACGGGACGGGCACACCCGCCTCGCGCAGCGAGAGCTCGACGAAC
>CAZDEX010000030.1:0-13841 GCA_964504405.1 uncultured Gaiellales bacterium
CCGTCGTCGCCGCGGAGCCTGCGCCGGTCGGCGCGACCGTCTCCTGCGGCTTCTTCTTCGCGCCCATGATCCCCTTCAGCGACGGATAGCGCGGCGTGTTGATCGCGTCGGAGACCGCCACGATCGCAGGAAGCGGCGCGCGGATCGAGTCGTAGCCGAACTCGGTCTGCCGCTTGCCCGTCACCGATCCGCCTTCCGCCGTGAGCTCGGACACCTGCGAGATGACCGGTCGGCGCAGCTTCTCGGCGACCGCCGCCCAGAGAACGGCGCCACCGCCGTCTGCCGACTGCTGTCCGAAGAGCACCAGATCGGGGGCCTCGTTCTCGAGCGCCCCGGCGAGCGCCTTGGCCGTTTCCAGCAGGTCGGCGCCTTCCAGGGCAGAATCCGTGATCAACACGGCGCGATCGGCGCCCATCGCCAAGGCCTTCCGCAGCGCATCCATCGCGCGCTCCGGTCCCATGGATACGACCACGACCTCACCCTCACCGCCCGCCTCCTTGAGCTTCAGCGCCTCTTCGACCGCGTACGTGTCGAAGTCCGAGATCGCGAGCTCGCCGGAGCGGTCGAGCCGCTTCGTGGCGGGATCGAGACGCCGCCCTGCGGCGGCGTCGGGAACTGCCTTCACACACACTGCGATCTTCATGCGGGCGAGACTCTATCTGGCGGTCATCGCCGTAGCGCTCGCCTGCGCCGCCGCTGCAAGCGCGGGGAACGGCGTGCCCGCGCTCCTCTTCCCCGTTGTCGGGCCCGTGACCTACACGGACGATTTCGGGCAGCCGCGCCCCGGCGGCCCGCACCAGGGGAACGACCTGCTTGGCGTGAAGCGCGCTCCGATCGTCGCGGTGGAGGACGGAAGGATCCAGTACTGGACGACGTCCGCCAGCGCCGGCTGCATGCTCTACCTCTACGGCGACAGCGGGACGATGTACGAGTACATCCATCTGAACAACGACCTGACGGCCGGCAACGACAACAAGGGCAAGTGCGTACAGGGCGTCTCGTACACCGTGCCGGACAAGGCGCGCGTCGTCGCAGGCCAGCAGATCGGCTATCTCGGGGACTCGGGCGATGCGAACGGCATCCATCCGCACCTGCACTTCGAGGTGCATCCGAACGGCGGCAAGGCAGTCTCCCCGTTCCCGTACCTGAAGAAGGCCACGCAGCTGCTCGTGCCCGCACCGCCCGCGGACACGTCGTTCACGCTGAAGCTGACCGGCACCGTCGTGGCCGTCGGCGACACCGACCTGACGCTGAACGTGACGACGCTCGCGGCCTGGCCGTCTCACGTGAAGCAAACGAAGCTGAACCGCGCGCTCACGCTCACGGCGAATGCGCCCGACGTGACAGTGGGTCAGAAGATCGTCGTGTGGACGATGCCCGCGCCCGGAACGGTCGCTGCGATCAGCGGCGCGCCGAACGCGCTCACCGTCGATCGCATGTCGTAGCGGCTACGCCGCGACGAGCTTGCTCTGCAGGAACTCGACGATCGCGCCCGTCGGCGCGCCCGGCGTGAAGACCTCGGCCACGCCCAGCTCCTTGAGCTCGCGCACGTCGTCGGTCGGGATCGTCCCGCCGACCACGACGAGCACATCCTCGGCGCCCTGCGCGCGCAGCAGTTCCATGATGCGCGGGACGAGGGTCATGTGCGCACCGGAGAGGATCGAGATGCCGACCGCGTCGGCGTCCTCCTGGATCACCGTCTCGACGATCTGCTCCGGCGTCTGGTGCAAGCCGGTGTAGATCACCTCCATGCCCGCGTCGCGCAGCGCGCGGGCAATGATCTTCGCGCCGCGGTCGTGCCCGTCGAGACCGGGCTTCGCGACGACCACTCTGATCTTCTGTGCCACGGTGGGGCAGTATAGGAACGTGAAGCTGACCGTTGTTGGCTGCTCCCCGGCGTGGCCGAATCCCGGCGGCGCCCAGTCGGGGTACCTCCTGGAGAACGACGGCGGGCGGCTCCTCCTCGATTGCGGCCCCGGCGTGCTGCCGCGCCTGCGCGCCCTCGAAGGGTGGCCGCGCATCGACGCGATCGCGATCACGCATTTCCACCTCGACCACTGGGGCGACCTCGTGCCGTGGGTTTGGGGCCTGCAATTCGGCCCGGCGGCCGACTTGCCCGCGCCCGAGCTGTGGCTCCCGCCGGGCGGACGCAAGGTGCTCGCAAAGCTCGGCGAAGAGCTCGGTCAGCGCGACATGTTCGAGACCGCGTTCGACGTGCACGAGTACGAGGACGGCGCGGAGTTCGAGACGGCGGGATCACGCGTGACGCCGCGCCGCGTCCTCCACTACCAGATGCTCGCGTTCGGCTTCCGCGTCGCGAGCAATGGCACGACCCTCGCGTACTCGGGTGACAGCGGGCCGAGCGACGCGCTGCCCGAGCTCGCGCGCGACGCCGATCTCTTCGTGTGCGAGGCGACGCTCCTCGCGGCGAACCCCGAGGGCGGGACGCGCGGCCATCTGTCTGCGCACGAGGCGGAAGAGGCCTTCAAGGCGTCAGGCGCAAGGCGCCTGTTGCTGACGCACCGACCCGCCGAACGGCCGCTCGAGAACGGCTTCGAACAGGTCTACGACGGGTTCGAGCTCGAGGTGTAGCCGAGCGCCTTTGCGTAGCGGCGGGCCGCACGCCTCGTGCGAACGGCGCCGCGGATCGCCCACAGCGCGAGGCCGACAAGCAGCGCGAGCAGCAGGAACGCCGGCACGAACAGCCATTTCGCCGAAAGCGTGGGCTTGTACACGTCGGGCGGCGGCCCCGAGCGGCGGTTCGGGCTCAGCGAGCCGCCGCCGCCGATCCCCTTCGGCACCCACGACGCGACGAGCCAGCGGTTCCGTTTCGGGTCCTTCTTCAGCTCGATCGTGAAGGTCTTGCCCGCCCAGTCGGTCTTCGACCGCGAAACGAGCGAGAGGTCGATCGCGACGTCGTTGTCGTAGGAGTAGAGGACGCTCCAGGCCTGGATCCCGTCAGCCTTGAACGGGATGACGTTGTTGAACCCCGTGTCCCAGGACTTGCGTGTCTGCCCGGCCCGCATCTCGGGTCCGAGCAGCTGCCACGCGCTGTCGAGCTCCTTGCGCGCGACAGCGGTCTTCACGAACCGGATCGAGGTGTCGTAGAGCGCGAGCCGGTCCTGCCTCGTCAGCGTCATGTACGGCGGGGTCTTGTAGACCCACGCGGGCTTCGTGCGGTCGATCTTCGTCGCCGACGAGTGGCCCGTGTTGCCGATGAGAACCGCTGCGACGACGACGCCGGTCACCGTCCCGACCGTTCCGACGCTCCAGCCGAGGCGGCGGCGGAACCGAGGCGACGACAGCCGGCCCTTCATCGGGGGGGTGAGCTAGTTGCCGGCGCCGTTGTTGGAGGACCCGTTCGGCACCGGCGGCGACGACCGCGGGACCCACGAGTTCACGAGCCACTTGCCCTTCCGGCGCACGATGTCCATCAGGAAGAGCTGCGGCTTTGCCGCGGAGCCGGCCTTCGGCAGCAGGGCGATCTCGACCTGCGCCTCGTCCGGGTACGAGAAGTCGATCTTCATCGGCGCGTACTTCACCGCGTCGACGGGATACGGGATGACCGCGATGTTGCCCGTGTTCCACGACTTCAGCGACTGGCCCTGCCTGATCTGCTCGGTGACGAGGTTGTAGGCCTCGGGCAGGTTCTTGCGCGCGACGGCGGTCTCGATGAAGCGGCGCGCGACCTTCGTCGCGCCCGGCTGCAGCTTGACGGTCGGCGGAACACCCGAGACGTCCTTGGCGGGCTGGTTCGTCAGCGGTGTCGCGGTACTGTGGCCCGTGTTCGACCAGATGATGCCGGCGGCGATCGCCGCGCCCACCACGACGACGGCGACGACCCAGGGGAGGGCCTTCTGCCAGCCGGGGCGGCGCTTGATCTCGGGGTGGAAGATGGACTCGAGGTCGGCGCTCATGCTCATTTGCAGAGTAGACGGTCGTTCTGCGGGGGCGTTAGGGCGATTCTGTTGAGGCTCGGTTAACCGCGCGGGCGCCCTCTCGGCAGGGCTGCCTTCAGTCTGAACCCCCGTTCGGGGGATCTTCCGCCACCTTTTCTTGACATCTACCCAGATCGCGGCAAAATCATATTTGCGCGTAAGAAAAGTTACGCGCATCCAATACAAAGTTGTGGACTGCGGCCTTCGACAGGGCCCAGACTGTCGAGAAGGACTCGGGATCGGCATGGCAGACGCCTTGAACTCTGCGCTGCGCGCGCTCAAACCGTTCGGGGATCCGCCCAGGAGGAGCAACTAGATGTCCAAGACCAAGAAGTACTTGATGTTGCTCGCGGCCATCGGGCTGATTGCCACGGCTGCGGGTGGGGTTGGGACGTTCGCCGGCTTCAACGCCGAGGTGGCGAACACCGGGAACTACTTCCAGACCGGGACGCTGTTCCTGCACGACACCGGCGGCGGGACGACCTGCACCTCGGAGTCGGCGACGAACAACCTCAATCGCTCGTCGGGCGACACGTGCAACGCGCTCTTCCAGGTGACGCTCACGAGCGCGACGACACCGACCTACTACGCGATCGCGCTGAAGAACGCGGGGACGATCGACGCGAGCGGGATCAAGTTCTACGCCGGCGGCGCCGGCTGCCAGGCGACCTCGGCGTCGTCGGTCACGGCCGGCGCCCTCAGCCAGAACGAGACGGGGACGGTCACCCTGCTCCACGTCTCGTCGATCACGTACGGCATCCCGAACAACACGACGATCACGGTCAGCGGCCAGAACTTCACGACGAGCGCGGCCGTCGCCACCAGCGCGGGCGCGACCACGATCCCGATCAACTCCCAGGCGATCACGGGCACGCTCGCCTCGGGCTCGAACGTCACGTACGTCCCGTCGTTCGGCGCCGCCAACCTCTGCAACGGGCTCGACGTCGGAATCGTCGAGACCAACGCGACGCTGGCCGGCGGGAACGTGATCGGGAACGCAGTCGGCTGCGCCTACGGCACCGTCTCCGGCAGCACCTGCTCCCTGTCGAGCTCCTACACGCTCGGCAACCTGCCCTACGAGACCGACCCGTCGTACGGGACGGCCGGCCACGCGCCGCTGCCGCTCACGCTCGTCTCCGGCCTCAACGGCAACGCGGGCGGCAACCTGTCGCAGGGTCAGACGAGGACGTTCCTCATCGCCGTCAAGCCCGACGCGACGTTCGGCAACGCGTACCAGAACAAGAAAGCCACCGTCGACCTCGTCTGGCACATCGACCAGGTCTAAGTAGTTCCTTCGCAAGCTGCGGCGCAAGCGATGGGAAAGCTCAAGACACTCCTGGTTCTGATGATCGCGATAGGTGCCGCTGCCCTCTTTGCGGGCAGCGGCACCTTCGCCTCCTTCAGCGCCGAGACGACGAACGCCGGCGGCTCCGTCTCCTCGGGCACGTTGACGATGAGCAACACCGTCAACGGCGGAACGGCGTGCCTGTCCATGAACGCGGTCGCCACGGCCAACCTCAACCCGAACTGCGCGGCGCCGATCACGCTGACGAATGTCGCACCCGGCGTCTACGGCGGCACGGCCCAGATCGCCGTCACGAACACCGGCAGCCTCGACGCGTCGAAGCTGTCGCTCTGGTCGCCGTGGCCCAACGCGACGCTGGCTCTCGGCGCCGGCACGCTGTCCACCACGGTGAACACCACGAGCCTCCCGATCACCGGGCTCGAGGGCGCGGTCGCGAGCGGGAACACGCTCACGCTCACCTACGGCACGCACACGGACACGTTCGTCGCGAGCGCTCCGGCGGCGGGCGGCGCGACGTCGATCACGGTCACCGGCAAGATCGCGAACTTCGCGTACCCGACGGGCACGGTCGTCACGAACACGAGCGGTAACACGACCGCGACGAACAGCGATTGCTACGACTCGCTGACGACGACGCCGGGCACGGCGGGCGCGACCAAGGGCACGGACCTCAACTTCAACACGATCGCCGGCAACCCGATGTGCGGGACGCTGCTCCTCTTCGTGCAGGAGACCACGAATGGGCAGTACTACTGCTGGGCCGGCAAGGGCTCGAGCCCGCAGAACGCCGTCGGCCAGTGCACCGCCCCCATCTCGGTCAACCTCACTTCCGGGCTGACGAGCGGGAACAGCGTGTCGTCGCTCGCGGTCGCCGCACTCAACGGCAACGTCGCGAACGGCGACTCGATCGTGGTGCGCAACGGGAGCACGAGCCAGACGTTCACCGCGTCAGCGAACGTCTACTTCGGCGCGACGGCCATTCCCGTCACGCCGGTCAACGCGACCGCGACGTTCCCGGCCGTGACGTCGACCGTGACCGACAGCACGACGCTCGGAACGCTGAACTCGGACACGACCGACACGATCACGAACTTCAACACGCTGCACAACGCGTCGGTGGGCAAGATCCCGATGCCGCCGATCACCTCGAACGGCAGCGTCGACCTGCTCAACCCGGTGCAGCTGAGCCACTACAACTCGGGCACGTTCACGCGCACGTTCCAGATCGGGGTCTACATGCCGGCCCCGAACGGCATCAACCAGAACACGCTCCAGGGGCTCGCGTCGACGTTCGGCCTCACGTGGCACATCGACCAGTGATCGGCGCGCGCACATATCGCACGCTGAGCGGAAGCGCCGGCCGCCGGTCGTCGACGTGGCGGCTGAAGAAGATCCTGCTCAGCATGATGGCGATCGGCGGACTGAGCTTCGTCACCGCCACGGGCACGTTCGCGCTACTCAACTCGGAGGACGTGAACCGGGGCGGGACCATCTCCTCCGGGACGCTGACGATGAACAATCTCGTCAACGCGGGCACCGTGTGCTTCTCCTACAAGGGCGGCACCTCCGCGAGCAACGTCAACCCCGGGTGCGACCCTCTCTTCCTCGGCACGGCGCTGAACTACCCGGGGGCGCCCGCTGTCGCGTCCGTGAACATCACGAACAGCGGATCGATCAACGCGTCCGATCTGTCGGTCTACATGCCGAGCTGCACCGCGCAGGCGACCCCCGGCGCGCCGACGCCCGGCGGCGGCGATCCGTGCGCGGTCGGCGGCGCGCAGTTCTACGTGCAGGAGACGGACGCCCTCGGCAACGCCACCTTCTGTTGGTACCCCGACAACGCGGCCGGCGCCTGCACGTTCCAGGCCGACTCGCTCAACATCTTCGCCGTCAACGGCAACACCGTCGCCGCCGCGCTCGACCTCGGGGCCGGGCCCACCCACGGCGCGACGCGCTACTTCAAGGTCGGAATGCAGCTGCCGCCGACCGCGAGCAACACGCTCCAGGGAGAGGAGGCGCTCTTCGCGCTCACCTGGCACATGACCGCGTAGCGGTCGCCGTCTGCGCGGTTGCAGGCAACGGAGCCCAAGAGTAGAAACAATGGACATTCCTATGGAAACCTCTGATCATCCGGGGAGCGTGGCCGCTCCGGAGGGAGGCACGCGCTCGCCGGCCCTGCGCTGGCTGACGCGACTTCTCTCGTGGGCGATCCTCGCCGTCGCCGTCGCGATCGTCGCGGGCCTCGTTGCGATCACCATCGGCCCGCGCTTCCTTCCCTACCAGGCGCTCGTCGTCCGGTCGGGATCGATGGAGCCGACGATCCCGACGGGCTCCGTCGTCTTCTACCGGCACGTGAACGCGGCGGACGTGAAGGTCGGCCAGGTGATCGTCTTCGGCAAGCCCGGCCAGCCGAACGAGCGGATCACCCACCGCGTCTACAAGATCGGAACGGGCCCGACGGGCAAGTACTTCATCACGAAGGGCGACGCGAACGGCGCGCCTGACGACTGGCGCGTGCCCGCCGTCGGCACGGGCTGGGTTGCGCGCTTCCACGTCCCGACGGTCGGATACGTTCTCGCCGACATGCAGTCGACGACGGCGCGGCTCCTGCTCCTGCTCATCCCGGCCGTCCTGCTCGGCATCATCACGCTCGTCGAGATCTGGCGCGATCGGGGGACCGCGAAAGCATAATGCGCAAGGTCTTGCACCGTGCGGCCGGTGCCGTCGCCCTCGTCGCGGCTGCGTCGCTCCTCGCGAGCAACGGCCTCGTCGGGAGCACGTTCGGCCTCTTCAACAGCGAGACGAAGAATGCGAGCTCCGCGTTCGCCGGCGGCTGGGTCGATCCGCCGTCCGCGCTCGCCGCAAGCGTGAGCGGCTACGACGTCAACCTGACGTGGACGCCGGGGACGCACGGCCCGGTCACCGGCCAGAAGCTCTACGGCGTCGACAACGGCACCAACTCGAATTGCACCGGTGCGGCGTACACCTTGATCTCGACGCTCGCCGGCGCGTCGACCGCGAGCACCACGGATGCGAGTCGCGGGACGCTCGCGAACGACGGCAACTGGTTCTGCTACCAGGTCGTCAGCACGTCTGCGACAGTGTGGACCGCGCAGCTGAGCAGGGCGGTGCAGCTCGGCCTCGTCGCGACCGCCATCAGCACGACGAACGGGGCGACACGATGCTCGGGGGCGCCCACGCCCGTCACCGGCACGATCGACTGCAACGACTCGATCATCGTTACGTTCAACCAGAAGCCGCTGGCTCCCGCGACGGTCAACGTCTGCACGTGGGCGGGGACCGGAACGAGCGGATCGATCGTGATCGGCGACACCAATGCGACGGCGTGCAACGCGGCCGGCGACGCCTACTCGATCGGACGCCTCTCGGGCATGGCGATCGGGAGCAGCATCAAGTACACCGGCTCCACAGTTACCGTCTCGGCGACCGCACCGTGGACGATGACGATCACACTCGCAGGGTCCAAGAGCACGTCGACGACGTCTGGGACCTTCACGTTCACCGGATCGAATGGGACCTTGTCCGCCGCGACGACGCACCAGGCCGCGCTGTGCGCGACGACCGCGACGACCTGCAGTCCCAGCGCCGCGCTGGCGTTCTGAGCGCGAGGCGCTCGTGCACGTGACGCCGCGCTGGTACGGGCGAGGCTGGCTGTACCTCGGGCTCGGCCTGCTCGTCGCCGTGCTCTCGGTCACGTGGGCGGGCCAGCGCGCGGCGCAGGGGGTGCGCGACACGATCGACACCCGCCTGCGTGACGCCGGCGCCGGCGCCGACGCAGCTCTCGTCACGATCGAGGCGGAGCAGCTCTCCGCGTTGCGCGCGATCGCGTTCACGCAGGGCGTCGGCATAGCCGTCGCGACCCGCGACACGCGGACGCTCAACCGGCTCGTCACGCCGCTGCAGGCAAACGCCGACGTGCCGATGGTCGACATCGTCACCCCCGACGGCCGCGTGCTCCTCGCCGTGCGGTCGAAGGGCGCGCCGCTGCCCGTGGCGAGCCGCGCGGGGATGCCCGCGATCCAGCAGTCGATCCAGGAGGCGCGCGGCGCGCGAGGCGGCCGGTTCAGCGAGGTGGTGATCTTCCGCACCGGCCCGGTCGTCCTGACTATCGGGCCGATCCTCGACGCCGGCGTCCCCGTCGGCGCCGCGCTCGTCATGACGCCGCTCGCCGACGCGCTCGGGCGCCTCTCGCAGCAGGTCGGCACGGATCTCACCGCCTACGACACACAGGGCATCCCGATCGCGACGACGACCGAGTACCGGCCGCCGAACGTGATCCGAAATGACGCGCACGCGCTGATCGGCGGCGGGCCGATCATCACGCGCGTGGTCGACGGCGACGATCGCGAGGCGCTCGGCCGGCTGATCGTGGACCATCAGCCCGTGGCGGTGCTCGGCGTGACGCTCGCGGACGACAGCTGGGTGACCGGGCGCGCCGTCCTCGCGTACGCGGGGATCGGGTTGATCGGGACGAGCCTGCTGCTCGGGGTGTTCTGGCTGCGCGTCGCGCGGCGTACGTCCGCGAACGGCACGCCGCCCAAGGAGGCGCCGGCCGAATGACACGCGCACTCGTCGTCGCGGCGCTCGTCACGCTCGTCGCGCCCGCGCTGGCGCAGGCGGCCCCACCGCCGCCGGTCGCGCGACCGAACCCGGTGCTCGTCGCGGTGCGACTCGACTACGTGAACGCGCTCAAGGGAGTGGACGGAAGGCCTGCCGAGCTCGTCCCGCTGCGACCGGAGGTCGTCAAGGAAGCCGTCGCGGACCGGGCATACCTCGCCTACCTGCGCACCGACGACCTCGGCGGCTTCATGCCTGCGCCGATCGGCGAGCTCGCCGTGTCGAGCGGCGGGCGCGACGTCGTCGGCGCGGCGTCCGGCCCGAGTCAGATCCCCCAGCTCGCGACGGCCGCGAACGGCGCGGTGAACAGCTTCGCCGCAGTGCCGGGCGAGCAGACGACGGCGCCGCCGGACCAGGGACAGCAGCCGGTGCCGGGCCTCGGCATCCCCGCGCCCGTTGCGCCGCCGGCGAACACCAACACGGTCCCGCCGCCGAACCAGGGCTTCGGCGGCAAGCCCGCGACCTCGCCGGGAACGACGACGACGACGACGACGACGACGACGACGGCCGAGCCCGGCACGACGACCGAGCCCGCCCCGCCGACCACGGCGACGACCACGACGCCGACGACAACCGTCCGGCCGCCGACCACCACCACCACCACGCCGACCACGACGACGACGCCGACCACCACTACCACCACACCGCCGCCGACGACGACGACCGTCGCCGCACCGCCGCCCTCGTCACCGCCGGGGCCGCCCGCAGGGACGACCACGTGCGGCACGGCGGGGCTCGCGATCTTCAGCAACCTCTCGGCCTGCCGGATCGAGGCGACGAACATGGCGCCCGGCGGCTCGGCGAGCGAGACCGTGACGGTCCGAAACGACAGCGACCAGACCTTCACCCTCTCGCTGCAGGTGGCCGGGACGACGAACCAGCTCTGGAACGACCTGCGGTTCGGCGTCTGGCAGATCGGCACCGCGGCGCCCTCGCCGCTCCCCCCACTCCTCTTCTGGCGGGGCCAGGACAACGATCTCGGAGCCCTCGCCCCGGGGGCCTCGATCCGCTTCCAGCTCGAGCTCTACCTCCCGACCTCGGCGACCAACGCCGACCAGGGGATCCGCGCGACGATCGATCTCGTCTGGCGGGCGAGAACTTGAGGAAAATCCCCCGTTTGAGCGTGGAATTCACCCTCTTGGCGGCTAGAATCGATGTCGGTCAGGGTGAGGGTGAATCTGCGGATAAGGCGTCGGGGTAACGCGCGCGCTGCTTGGCTCGGGGCGCTTGCGCTGCTCGCGTGCGCCGTGTTCGCCGTCACGTCGGCGACCGCGCTCGGCGCGTCGACCCCGACGATCGCGCTCTCGATCGACAACACGAGCCCCGCGGCCGGCGCGACCGTGACGATGACGGCGCTCGTCACGAACGCCGACGGCGTCACGAACTCGAGCGGCGGGATCCAGGGGACGGTCAACTTCTTCAACGGGTCGGTGCAGCTGAACGACCTGAACAACCCGGTCCAGCTGACGCTCATCTCGCCGACGCAGTTCCGCGCGGTCTTCAAGACGTCGTTCGCCGCCGGCAGCTACGCGATCACAGCCGCCTACAGGAAGGGGGTGGTCGGAGCGGCCTCCACACCGCCGGTCACGCTGACCGTCGGGCACGTCGACCTGCACCCGACGACGTCGACCCTGACCGCCAACCCGTCCGTCGTCGTGCCCGGCGAGCCCGTCACGCTCACGGCGACCGTGAGCGAAGTGAACGGCTCGCGCACGCCGACCGGCCTCGTCACCTTCGACGACAACGGGATCCCGTTCACCGGCGGCGAGGTGCCGCTCGATGCGAACGGCCAGGCGACGCTCACCGTCGACGGCTTTCAGCCGGGCCCGCACGTGATCCACGCGTCGTATGCCGGCGACGCCGTCGACAAGGCCTTCACCACCGGTCTCGACCTCAACGTGCCGGCGACCCCGCAGGCCGTGAACACCGCGATCGAGGTCAGCGTCACCCCGCAGTTCATCCACGAGGGCGACACGGTCACGATCGTCGCGCACGTGCACCAGGAGGGCCAGGCAACGACTCCCGCGGCGGGCGCGATCGTCTCGTTCACGGCGAATGGCGTCCCGCTCCACCCCGGCTCGGCCGCGCTCGACGCGAACGGCAACGCCACGATCGTCGTCACGGGCGGCTGGCAGAGCGGTGTGAACTACGACATCCAGGCCTCCTACGTGGGAAGCGATCTGTTCAACCCGTCGACCGGCAACGCCAGCCTGTCGGTGCTGGCCGGCGACCAGCCGCTCGCGCAACCCACGCAGGTCACGTACACCGGCGCGACGAGCGGCGTTTACGGCAGCAGCGTGCAGCTCGCGGCCTTGCTCACGAGTGGCACAGCTCCGGTCGCAGGCGAGCTCGTCACGCTGACGCTTGGAGCCCAGACCTGCTCGGCCCTTACCGGCTCGAACGGGCGCGCGACGTGCTCGTTGACGCTCACGCAGATGCCGGGCAACTACACCGTGAACGCGACCTTCGGCGGCGACGGCCAGCGCCTCTCCAGTTCGACCTCGCACAGCTTCGCCATCGATCGCCAGGCCACGACGCTCACCTACACCGGTGCAACGAGCGCGGACTACAAGGACGCGACGACGCTGAGCGCGACCCTGCTCGACGCGTCGGGCAACGGCCTGACCGGCAAGAGCGTGATGCTCACGCTCGGCTCGCTCACCTGCCCCGCGACGACGGGCCCCGGCGGCATCGCCGCCTGCACCGTCGCGCAAGTCACGCTCGTGCCCGGCTCGTACACGGTGACGGCGAGCTTTGCAGGCGACGCGATCTACCTCCCCGCACCCGATGCGACCGCGAGCTTCCAGGTGCAGCGCGAGACGACCGCCTCAACGGTCGCCGCGGTCAACGCTGTCGCCGCAGGCTCGGTGCAGCTGCGCGGGACATTGCTCGAGGACGGGCTCCCGCTCGCCGGCCAGACGGTCAACCTCTCGCTCGGCTCGACCACGTGCAACGCGGTGACGAACGACAGCGGGATTGCGACCTGCAACGTCGTCGCGGCGACCCTTGGCCCGGCCGCCGTCGGCATCTCCTTCGCCGGCAACACGTACTACGTCGAGTCGTCCGCGACGATCCAGAACGGCGCGCTCGTCTACACGTACGCGCCGGGCACGGGCTCGTTCGTGATCGGCGACGGCAACTCGGCGCCCGGCACGTCGGTCACGTTCTGGGGCGCGAAGTGGGCGAAGCTGAACAAGGTCAGCGGCGGCTCTGCGCCGGACGCCTTCAAGGGCTACGCCGCGCAGGGCTCGAAGGCATGCGGCACCGGCTGGTCGACCGCGCCGGGCAACAGCTCGAGCCCGCCCGCCGGGCCGCTCCCCGCATACATGGCGGTCCTCGTCACGAGCTCGGTCGGCAAGTCCGGCCCGACGATCTCGGGCTCGACGGCGCACATCGTCGTCGTCAAGATCGACGGCGGCTACAAGAACGACCCCGGCCACGCGGGCACGGGCACGGTCGTCGCGACCGTTTGTTGAGCCGGGTCTAGAAGACAGGCGTCTCCCGCCAGGTCCCCCAGACCTCGCGGAAGGCATCGCACATCTCGCCCATCGTCACGTACGCGCGCGCGGCGTCGATGATCGGCGGCATCAGATTGCGTCCCTCGTGCGCGGCGTCGTCCTTCAGCCGCGCGAGCGCCGACTCGACCGCCGCCGCGTCGCGCCGGGCGCGGAGCGCCTGGACACGCTCGACCTGCTTGCCCTCGAGCGACGGGTCGATCTTCAAAATCTCAAGCTCAGGTTCACCCTCGAGCTTGTAGCGGTTGACCCCGACGACGATCCGCTGCTCCGCCTCCACCTCCGACTGGTAGCGGAACGACGACTCGGCGATCTCGCGCTGGAAGAAGTTCTCCTTGATCGCCTGCACGACGCCGCCGAGCTTCTCGATCCGCTCGAAGTAGTCGTAGGCCTGGCGCTCGAGCTCGTTCGTCAGGTGCTCGACGTAGTAGGAGCCGCCGAGCG
>CAZDEX010000031.1:0-13550 GCA_964504405.1 uncultured Gaiellales bacterium
GTGGTCGAGTCGACGCGGCCGCTCGGGGTGGGCGAGCTCGCGGCATCGAGCGGGCTGCCGAAATCCACGACCTCGCGGCTCGTCGGCGCGCTCGAGCGCCGCGGCCTCGTGCAGCGCGCGGGCGACCGGCGCATCGCGCCCGGGCCCGTCCTGCTCCGCTTCGCCCACCGCGACACCGGGACGAGCCTCGTCCAGCTCGCGACGCCCGCGCTTCGCTACCTGAGCGACCTCTCCGGAGAGACGATCAACCTCGGCGTGCCGACCCCGCTCGGCGTCGAGCACCTCGCGCAGGAGGACAGCCGCCACTTCGTCGGCGGCACGAATTGGGTCGGGCGGCGCGTGCCGTACGAGACGACCGCGAACGGGAAGGTGCTGCGCGCGTTCCGCATGCGCACGCCGGAGACCGCGGACATCCGGAACCGTGGTTACGCGGTCGCCGTCGACGAGCTCGAACGCGGGCTCTCCGCGCTCGCCGCGCCGGTGTTCGGCCCCGACGGCGACGTCGTCGCCGCACTCTCTATCTCCGGCCCGACCATCCGTCTCACCCGCGAGCGCATCGCAGAGCTCGCGCCCGCACTGATGGAGCAGGCGCGCGCCGTGTCCGCGCTGCTCGGCAACCACGACCAAAGGGGTGCTGCGTGACGCACGAAGAGATCCTCAAGGGCCTGTACGACGAGACGCTCATCGGCAACGCGCCCGAAGTGAAGGACCTCGTGAACAAGGGGCTCGAGGAGAACCTCGGCCCGGAATCCATGCTCTACGACGCGCTCATCCCATCGCTCGAGGAGGTCGGTGCACGCTTCGAGCGCGGCGACTACTTCGTGCCGGAGATGCTGATCGCCGCGCGCGCCATGCAGGGAGCACTCGACATCCTTCGCCCACTGCTCGCCGAGACCGGCGCGAAGCCGATCGGCACCTACGTGATGGGCACGGTCAAGGGCGACGTGCACGACATCGGCAAGAACCTCGTCAACATCATGCTGGAGGGCGCGGGGTTCACGGTGTACGACCTCGGCGTGAACGTCGCGCCGGAAGTCTTCGTACAGCAGGTGCAGGAGCACCAGCCTGACGTCGTCGGTTTCTCGGCGTTCCTCACGACGACGATGCCGATGTTCAAGGCGAACATCAACGCGCTCGAGAAGGCGGGCATCCGTGACGACGTGATCGTCATGGTCGGCGGTGCGCCGGTCACCCAGGAGTACGCAGACGCGGTAGGCGCCGACGGCTATGCCGCCGATGCGTCGACCGCCGTTCGCCTGGCCAAGGACCTGATCGAGAAGAAGCGCTCAGCGGTTCCCGCGTAATGGGCCCGCTCGCCCTCGTCGAGGCTGCGGTCAAGAAGCCGGTCTGGGGCTGCCAGATGTGCGGTCAGTGCGTGCTCCACTCGACCGGGATGACGTGCCCGATGAACTGCCCCAAGACGCTGCGCAACGGGCCGTGCGGCGGCGTGCGCCCCGACGGCCACTGCGAGGTCAGGCCCGAGATGCGCTGCGTCTGGGTGAAGGCGGTCGAGCGCGCACCGAAGACGCCGTGGGCGCACGAGATCAACGACATCCGCAAGCCGGTCGACAACCGTCTCTGGAACACGTCGTCGTGGGCGAACTTCCTCACGAAGCGCGACCGAGTGGCGCCGAAGGGGTGGCGTGTCGAGGCTGAGTGAGGCGATCGCCTCCGGCCGCTTCGTGCTCACCGCCGAGCTCCTGACGGTGAACACCGGCGGGCTCGACGCGGTGCACGCCCTGTTCGAGCCGTACGAGGACTACGTCGACGCCGTCAACGCGACCGACAACACCGCTGCGCACGCGCACGCCTCGCCGCTCGCAGTGGCGATCGCGCTGCAACAGCTCGGGATGGAGCCGGTGATGCAGCTCGTGTGCCGCGACCGGAACCGGCTCGCACTCGAAGCGGAGATCGCCGGCGCTGCGCTGCACGGGATCGAGAACATCTGCTGCCTCACCGGCGACGACGTCACGGCCGGCGACGAACCGGAGGCGCGCCGCGTCTTCGACCTCGACTCGATCCAGCTCGTCGCGACGGCGAACGCGATGCGCAACGGGACGTACCTGTCCGGGCGCAAGATCGACCCCCCGCCACGGCTCTTCATCGGCGCCGTCGAGAACCCGCAGGCCCCGCCCGTCGACTACCGCGTCGACCGCGCGTGGAAGAAGGTGCGCGCGGGCGCGCAGTTCCTGCAGCTGCAGGTCGGCTTCGAGCCCGGCCCGCTCGAGCGCTTCATGGCCGAGGCGGTCGCGACGGGGCTCGCCGAACGTGTCGCGATCCTCCCGTCGATCTGCCTCGTGCGCACCGCGAAGTCGCTCCGCTACATCGACGAGCACGTGCCGGGCATCTCCGTGCCGCCCGAGGTGATCGCGCGCGTCGAAGGCGCTCCCGATCCCGAGGCGGAGTGCTTCGAGATCGGCTGCGAGCTCGCAGACGCCGCGCGCCGCATCCCCGGTGTGCGCGGGCTGCACCTGATCAGCTTTCGCCGTGAGGCCGGCATCGCACGCCTGTGCACGCGCCTCGGCATCCCGCCCCGTGAAGAGAGGGAGTTGAGTGGAGACCGTCCTCCAGTCGTCGTCTAAGACCGTCGTCATCGGGCCCAACCGGCCGTTCTGCGTGATCGGGGAGCGCATCAACCCGACCGGGCGCAAGAAGTTCCAGGCCGAGCTGCAGAGCGGCGACCTCTCGCGCATCGAGGTCGACGTCGCGCAGCAGGCGCCGCTCGCGGACATGCTCGACGTCAACGTCGGCGACCCGCTCGCCGACGAGATCGAGCTCATGCGCCAGGCGATCCCGCTCGTGCAGTCGCTCACCGACATGCCGCTCGTCATCGACTCGTCGGTCATCGAGGCGCTCGACGCGGGCCTCTCCGTCTACCAGGGCAAGGCGCTCGTCAACTCGGTCACGGGCGAGGACGGGCGGCTCGAGGCGATCCTGCCGATCGTCGCGCGGCACGGCGCCGCGGTGATCGGGCTCGCGAACGACGACGAGATCCCCATGGAGCCACAGCGCCGGCTCGAGGTGGCGAAGAAGATCGTCTCCGCCGCCGGCGACCACGGCATCTCGCCGGAGGACGTCGTGATCGATCCGCTTGCGATGCCGGTCGGCGCGGAGCCGCGCGCGGTCACGCTGTTCCTGGAGACCGTGCACCTCATCCGCGACGAGCTCGGCGTGAACATGACCTGCGGGGCGTCGAACACGTCGTTCGGCTTGCCGGGGCGCGAGACGCTGGGCGCGGCGTTCCTCGCGGTCGCGGCCAGCCACGGGCTGACGAGCGCGATCATGGACGCGCGCTCGGTGGAGATCGTCGAAGCCGTGCGTGCGACCGACTTCCTGATGGGGCACGACGAATGGGGCGCCGCGTGGATCGCGGCGTTCCGCGCGAAGAAAGCAGCTGCGGCCGGCGTAGGCTTGACGGAGCCGAGCGGAGCCGCCGGCTTGAGGGCGGCGGGAGCGGATAACCGGTGACCGCAGAGCCCGTGATCGAGGAAGCGCACCCGGAGCGCGTTCGGCTCGTCTTCGAGCAGGCGGACGGCGCGACCAAGGAAGCGCGCGTCCCTGCGGGCACGACCGTGTTCGACTGCGCGAGCTGGAACGGCGTCGCGATCGACTCGACCTGCGGCGGCCACGGCACGTGCAAGAAGTGCAAGGTGCGCGTCGCGTCCGGCCACCAGGAGGTGTCGTCGGTCGATCCGCGCGCGTTCTCGCCCGACGAGCTGAGGGCGGGGTGGAGGCTGGCGTGCCGCGCGCTCGCCGAAGAGGACCTCGTCGTCGAGGTGCCCGCGCTGCAGACGCGCCCGAAGGCGGCGCTCGTCGGGGTCGGCCGGCACGTGATCCTGCGCCCCGCGGTGCAGAAGCGCTACCTCGAGCTGACGGAGCCGACGCTCGAAGACCAGCTGTCGGACCTCGAGCGTGTGCTCGCCGCGATGGACGACGTCGAGCTCACCGTGCCGCTCGATGTCGCGCGCACGCTGGGGCACACACTGCGCAGCTCCAACTGGCAGGTGACTGCGGTCTTCGTGGACGACGTGCTGATCGACGTCGAGCCCGGCGACACGACCACGCGCCGCCACGCGATCGCATTCGACCTCGGCACGACGACCGTCGTCGCGAACCTCCTCGACCTCGAGACGGGCCAGCCGCTCGCCGTCCGCTCGATCCTCAACGGGCAGCAGCCCTTCGGGGCCGATGTGATCAGCCAGATCAGCGCGACGATGATGGATCCCACCGCGCTCGAGACGCTGCGCGACCGCGCGCACGAGACGTTGATGGCGCTCACGACGGAAATCTGCGAGGAGGCGGGCGTCGCCCCCTCCGAGGTGTACGAGATCGTCGTCGCCGGCAACGTGACGATGCTGCAGCTCGCGCTCGGCATCGACCCCGAGCCGTTGTCGATGGCGCCGTTCACGATCATGGCGCGCAAGCTTCCGCCCGCGCAGGCGACCGACTTCGGCGTGCGCGTGCACGAGCGTGCGCCGGCCGTGACGTTCCCCGCGCTCGGCGCGTACGTCGGCCCCGACATCGTCGCGGGGATCCTCGCGACCGGCCTCACGCTCGACAAACGCGTGCGCCTCTTCATCGACGTCGGCACGAACTCGGAAATCGTGCTCGGCTCGTCCGCGAAAGCGCTGGCGACGGCGGCGCCCGCCGGGCCTGCCTTCGAGGCGGCGCAGATCCGCTGCGGCATGCGGGCTGCGGAGGGGGCGATCGAAGGCGTGAAGATCGTCGACGGCGAGGTCGGGCTGACGGTGATCGGGGACGTGGAGGCGGTCGGCCTCTGCGGCTCCGGCCTGGTCGACGCGGTGAGCGAGCTCGCGAAGGCCGGCATCCTCGACAGTTCGGGACGCTTCGTGCTCGGGTCGTCGCCGCGCCTCGGGAAGATCGGCGAAGAGAACGTCTTCTACCTCCACGACGACGTCTTCCTCTCGCAGCGCGACGTGCGCGAGCTGCAGTTCGCGAAGGCGTCGATCGCGACGGGTTGGACGATCCTCTGCAAGGACATGGGCATCGACCCGGGCGACATCTCGCAGGTGCTGCTCGGCGGCTCGTTCGGCTCGTACCTCTCGGCGGCGAGCGCGGTGAAGATCGGCCTCGTGCCGAAGCTGCCGCTCGCACGCATCGTCGCCGCGGGCAACGTGGCGGGCGAAGGCGCGAAGATCGCGGCGCTCTCGGTGACCGAGCGCGCCGCCGCGAACGCCGTGCTCGAAGAGGTCGACTACGTCGAGCTGTCCGGGCGCACCGACTTCAACGACCTGTTCATCGACCAGCTCGCGTTCCCGGCATGACGCGCACGATCGTGGCCTGCGGCGCGCTCGCGCTGCACATCGACAAGATCGCGAAGCGGCGGGGGTGGGACATCGAGGTGAGGCCGCTGCCGCCCGAGCTGCACAACCGGCCCGAGAAGATCCGCGTTGCGCTCGGCGACGCCGAGGTCGGCGCGACAGAAATACTGGTCGGCTACGCGGACTGCGGCACGCGCGGTGCGCTCGACGACCTGCCGCGGCTCGCGGGCGCCGACTGCTACCAGCTCTTCGGCGGCATGGAGCAGCACGAGCTCGGCACCTACTACCTGACCGATTTCCTCGTGCGCTCCTTCGACCGCGTCGTGTGGCGTGGGCTCGGGCTCGACGAGCATCCCGAGCTACGCGACGACTACTTCGGCAACTACGAGCGCGTCGTCTGGCTCGCGCAGGCGCCGTCGGCGGAGTTGCGCGCGAAAGCCGAAGCTGCGGCTGCGAAGCTGGGGCTGCCGCTCGAAGTACGCGAGACCGGTGACACCGGCCTCGAACATGCCCTCGAACAACTCCTGGAGGTCTGACTACCAGTGCTGATCAACGAACTGCCGCGCTACGAGATCCTCGACGAGTTCTCGATGCAGGAGCTCGACCGCGGCTGGCGGCGGATCGTCAGCGAGCTCGGCATCGACTTCCAGCACGTCGACGCGCAGGAGGCGCTCGCGGCAGCAGGCCAGCAGGTCGAGGGCGACCTCGTCAAGTTCGACCCCGACTGGATCCTCGAGCAGGTCGCGAAGGCGCCGCGGGAGTTCGACCTTCAGGCGCGCAACCCGGACAACAACATCCATGTCGGCGGGAGGCACATGGCGTTCGGCGCCGTCTACGGCTGCCCGTTCGTGCGCCGCGGGTTGGAGCGCCGCGAGGCCACCTACGAGGACTTCGAGAATCTCGTGAAGCTCGCGCAGTCGTTTCCGCAGCTCGACACGCCGGGCGGGACGATCTGCGAGCCGGGTGACAAGCCGCTCGACTCGCGTCACCTCGACATGGTCTACGCGCTCCTCACGCTCTCCGACAAGCCGTTCATGGGCTCGGTGACGTCCGGCCCGAACGCGCTCGACACGATCGCGATGGCCGAGATGGTGTTCGGCCGCGAATCGATCGAGGAGACGCCGGCGATCATCTCGCTGATCAACGTCAACTCCCCGCTGCGCTACGACGACCGGATGCTCTCGGCGCTGCTCGAGTACGCGCGGGCGAACCAGGCGATGGTGATCACGCCGTTCCTGCTCATGGGAGCTATGTCGCCCGTCTCGGTGCCGTCGACGCTCGCGCAGCAGGTCGCGGAGGCGCTCGCGGGCATCGCGCTCGTCCAGACGATCCGCCCCGGGTGCCCGGTCGTCTTCGGCTCCTTTCTGTCGAACACCGACATGCAGTCCGGCTCGCCGAGCTTCGGCACGCCCGAGTCCGCGATCGGGCTGCTGTGCACGGGGCAGATCGCGCGGCACTACGGCCTGCCGTTCCGCGGCGGCGGTGCGCTGACCGCGTCGCAGACCGTCGACGCGCAGGCGGCGTACGAAGCGGCGATGACGCTCTGGCCGACGTTCCTCGCGGGCACGAACTTCGTCATGCACTCGGCGGGCTGGCTCGAGTCGGGCCTCGTGTCCTGCTACGAGAAGTTCATCGTCGACGTCGAGTTGCTTCGCATGCTGCATCACGTGTTCCAGCCTCTGCAGATCAACGAGGATACGCTTGCCTACAGCGCACACCAGGAGGTCGGCCAGGGCGGCCACTTCCTCGGAGCGGTGCACACGCTGGAGCGCTTCCGCGAGTGCTTCTACCGCCCGCTGCTCTCGTCGACGGAGAACTACGAGCGCTGGACGCGGCTCGGCGGGAGGGATGCCGCCGCCCGCGCGTCGGAGATCTCCGAGAAGACGCTCGAGGAGTACGTCGAGCCCGAGATGGATCAGGGCCTGAAGGACGAGCTGAAGGCATACGTCGACCGCAGGCGGACCGAGCTTGGCGACTAGTGGAACGCCTCAGATGTTCGTGGACGGGCGGTGGACGGGCGCGCTCACGGGCGAGACGTTCACCGCGGACTCGCCCGCGACGGGCGAGACGATCGGCGAGGTGCCGCAGGGGTCGCGCGAGGACGCCCAGCTCGCGATCGGCGCAGCGAACCGCGCCGCCGACGCGTGGTCGCGTGCGACCGCATTCGAGCGTGCGGCGCTCATGCATCGCGTGGCCGACGTGATCGAGACGCGGCGCGACGAGTTGGCGCACACGTTGACGCTCGACCAGGGCAAGCCGCTGCACGAGTCGCGCGACGAGGTCGAGGAGCTGATCGCGTACTGGCGCAACGCGGCCGAGGACGGGAAGCGGCTCGAGGGCCGGCTCGCCAACTCGTTCACGCCGGGGAAGCGCGTGCTCCTCGTTCGGCGCCCACGCGGTGTGATCGGCGTGATCACGCCGTGGAACTGGCCGTACACGATGCCGGCGGAGCTGATCGCGCCCGCGCTCGCGTCCGGCAACACCGTCGTCTGGACGCCGGCGTCGACCACCGCGGTCGCAGCGGGCGCGCTGGCCCAGTGCGTCGCAGAAGCCGACCTCCCGCCCGGCGTGTTCAACCTCGTCACGGGACCGGGCTCGACGGTCGGCGACGAAATCGCGCGCAATCCGGGCACGCACGGCGTCGGCTTCATCGGCTCGACCGAGACCGGCCGCAAGGTCGCGGAGGCGGCGGCCGGCAAGGCGGCGGTGCTCGAGCTCGGAGGGAACGGGCCGGTCGTCGTGATGGACGACGCCGACCTCGACCTCGCGGCGGAGGCGGCCGTCACCGCCTGCTTCCTCTGCGCGGGCCAGAGCTGCACCGCAGGGGAGCGTCTGCTCGTGCACCACGCCGTGCGCGACGAGTTCGTCGCGAAGCTGCGCGAGCGGGTGCAGTCCGTCGTGCTCGGGAACCCGTTCGACGAGTCGACGACGATGGGCCCGCTGAACAATGCCGGCGTCGCCGAGAAGATGGACGAGCACGTTGCAGACGCGGTCGAGCGCGGCGCGACGGTGATCCACGGCGGTTCGCGTGCCGACGGGTTTCCGACGAGGCTCTACTGGCAGCCGACGGTCCTCGACGGCGTCTCGCCCGACGCGCTCGTCGCCCAGGAAGAGACGTTCGGGCCCGTCGCGCCGGTCGTCGCGATCGATTCGCTCGAGCACGCGATCGAGTTGACGAACGCGTCGCCGTACGGGCTGCTGTCGGCGATCTTCACACGCGACCTCGCGCAGGGCCTTCGCTTCGCGGACTCCGTGCGCACCGGCTGGGTGAACATCAACGACTCGTCGAACTACTGGGAGGCGCATCTCCCGTTCGGCGGACGCGCCGGGACGGCGAGCGGCATCGGCCGCGTGGGCGGCAGCGCGCCGATGGAGTCGTTCACCGAGCTCCAGACCGTCGTCGTCTCGTGACATCCACGCGTTCCTCAGCCGTCGCTGTGTGGGACTACGTGATCGTCGGCGGCGGGTCTGCCGGCAGCGCGCTTGCCGCGCGCCTCACCGAGGACGCCTCGACGAACGTGCTCGTGCTCGAGGCCGGCCGCCCGGACTCGTGGTGGGACCTCTACATCCACATGCCGGCCGCGCTGTCGTTCCCGATCGGCAGCCGCTTCTACGACTGGAAGTACGAGTCGGAGCCGGAGCCGTTCATGAACGGCCGACGGATATATCACGCGCGGGGCAAGGTGCTCGGCGGCTCGAGCTCGATCAACGGGATGATCTTCCAGCGTGGCAACCCGCTCGACTACGAGCGCTGGTCGCACGAGGGCGGGCTCGACGAGTGGGACTACGCGCACTGCCTGCCGTACTTCAAGCGCATGGAGAGTTGCTCCGCCGGCGCCGACGAGTGGCGCGGCGGCGACGGGCCACTCGTGCTCGAGCGCGGGCCGGCCGAAGGCCCGCTGTTCCGTGCGTTCTTCGACGCGGTGCAGGAAGCGGGGCATCCGCTGACCGACGACGTGAACGGCTACCGGCAGGAAGGCTTCGCGAAGTTCGACCGCAACATCAAGAACGGCCGCCGCTGGTCGGCGGCGCGCGCGTACCTCCATCCGGCCATGTCGCGGCCGAACCTCGAGGTGCGCACGCGCGCGTTCGTCGAGCGGATCGTGTTCGGGGGGACACGCGCCGTCGGCGTGCAGGTCGGCGGCGAGACGATCCGCGCGGGCGAGGTGATCCTGTGCGGCGGCGCGATCAACTCACCTCAGCTGCTCCAGCTCTCCGGGGTAGGGCCGGCGGAGCTCCTCGAGCCGCTCGATATACCAGTGCTCTCCGACCTCCCCGTCGGCGAGAACCTGCAGGACCACCTCGAGGTGTACGTGCAGTGCGCGTCGAAGCTGCCGGTCACCGTCGCGCCCGCGTACAAGTGGCGCAACCGGCCGCTCGTCGGGCTGAAGTGGCTGCTCTTCAAGTCGGGGCCGGGTGCGACGAACCACTTCGAGGCGGGCGGCTTCATCCGGTCGAACGACGACGTCGCATACCCGAACGTCATGTTCCACTTCCTGCCGATCGCAGTGCGGTACGACGGCACCGCTCCGCAGGGCCACGGCTACCAGCTGCACGTCGGCCCGATGTACTCCGACGCGCGCGGGAGCGTGAAGATCACGTCCACCGACCCACGGGTGCATCCGGCGCTGCGCTTCAACTACCTCTCGACCGACCAGGACCGGCGGGAATGGGTCGAGTGCGTGCGTGCTGCGCGCGCGATCCTCGAGGCGCCTGCCTTCGAGCCCTTCAACGCCGGCGAGCTGTCGCCGGGCGCGGCGGTCGAGAGCGACGAGGAGATCCTCGAGTGGGTGCGGCGCGACGCGGAGACGGCGTTGCATCCCTCGTGCACGTGCGCGATGGGGCCCGTCGTCGATCCGTCGTCGATGCGCGTCCACGGCGTGGAGGGGCTGCGGGTCGTCGACGCGAGCGTGTTCCCGTTCGTGACGAACGGCAATATCTACGCCCCTGTGATGATGGTCGCCGAGAAGGCCGCTGACCTGATCCGCGGCAACACCCCCTTGCCCCCCGCCGAGGTCGACTTCTACGCCCATGGCACTGAACGAGCTGCAAGTCGGTGAGTTCCTGGCGGCGCTCGGCGAGCGCACGCCTGCTCCCGCCAGCGGCGCCGCGACGGCGCTGACCGCGGCGTTCGCCGCAGCGCTCGTCGAGCTCGCGGCGCGCTTCGCGGGCGACGAGCAGACCGTCATCCGCGCGAAGACGCTCTGGTCGCGCCTGTCCGAGCTTGCCGACGAGGACTCGGCGGCCTACACGGAGTTCATGCGGGAGCGCAACGAGGCGAACCGCGCGCGCATCGTCGCCGTGCCCGAGGAGATCGCTGCGTGCGCCGACGAGGCCGCCGAGCTCGCGGCGCACGTGCGGGGGCAGCTCAAGTCGTCCGTGGTCGGCGACGCCGAAGCGGCCGCCGAGCTTGCCCGCGCTGCTGCGCGAGTCGCCCGCCGGCTCGCCGAGCTGAACGCCTGAGCAAAATCCGATCGCGTGGCCGTCCCGAAGTAGGTGGCGAGGACACCACTCGAGAGGGAGGACGCATGAAGAAGCTGATCGTCGCGTTCGTCGCCGTCACGGCCCTGGTGCTCGTCGCCGTCGCGGTCGCCGCGGCCACCTACAAGGTGAAGGCGACGCTCACGCCGGGCGCCGAAGTGCCGAAGCCGACGGGCGCCGCACACGCGCACGGATCGTTCGTCGGGACGTACGTCGAGAACAAGAGCGGCGCGGTGCTGAAGGCGACGCTGACGTTCTCGGGGTTGACCGGCCCTGCGACGCAGGCGCACATCCACATGGGCAAGCCCGGCGTGTCCGGGAACGTGATCGTCCCACTATGTGGGCCCTGCACGAGCGGAAAGACGAGCACGTACAAGATCTCGAAGAGCGTCGTCCATTCGCTCGAGAGCGGCAACGCGTACGTGAACGTGCATACCGCCAAGAACCCGGCCGGAGAGATCCGGGGGCAGATCAAGGTCACCGGCTGACCTGACCGGACCGCGCGGTGGGCGAGGGCTAACCTGCGCCGGTGCCCTCGCTCACCGACGCACTCGCGTCGCAGCCCGTCCTCGTTGCGGACGGCGCGACCGGGACGAACTACCAGAACATGGGCATCGAGCCCGGCGTCGCGCCCGAGGAGTGGGTCGTCGACGCGCCAGAGAACGTGCAGGAGCTTCATCGGCGCTTCCGCGACGCCGGCTCCGACATCGTGCTCACGTGCTCGTTCGGCGCATCGTCGCTGCGTCTCGCGGACGAGGCGCTGCACGGTCGCGCGGTCGAGGTCAACCGCCGTGCCGCCGAGCTTGCGCGAGACGCCGTCGGCGACGACGTGCTCGTGGCGGGGTCGCTCGGGCCGACGGGCCACCTCGCCGATCCGCTCGGGCCCCTGACGCGCGACCTCGCGGTCGCAACGTACGCGGAGCAGGCGGCGGCGCTCGCGGACGGCGGCGTCGACCTGCTCGTGCTCGAGACGTTCTTCTCGCTCGACGAGGGGCTGTGGGCGGTGGAGGGCGTGCGGAGCGCGAGCGACCTGCCGCTCGTCGTCTCGTACAGCTTCGACCAGGGAACGAAGACGATGATGGGCCTGACGCCCACGCAGGTCGTCGAGGCGTTCGTGCCGCTGGGCGTCGCCGCGATCGGTGCGAACTGCGGCAAGTCGCTCGAGGAGACCGACGCGATCGTCGACGAGTTGGTCGCGGCGGCGGACGGTGTGCCGCTGTGGGTCAAGCCGAACGCCGGCGTCCCGCGTATGGTCGGCGACCAGGTGATCTACGACGCGGGCCCGGACGATCTCGCCACGCACGTCGCGGGGTACGTCCGGCGCGGCGCGCGCATCGTCGGCGGCTGCTGCGGGTCGACGCCCGAGCACATCGCCGCCGTCGCGCGTGCCGTCAAGGGTTAGGCGAGCGGGCTCGCTCTTCGGTCCAAGGAAGCCGTTCAGGATCGCGACGGAGTCTCGGCGCGAGACCGCGACGTTCCAGCTGCCGGTCTGCCTCGCCTCGACGCCGATGAGACCGCATGCCCAGGCGAAGAGGCGGCGGATGTCCTCCGAGCGGTTGCTGAAGAAGTACCGGGTCGTACGAGTAGGCGCGACCCGAGGACGATCGCACGCGGTTCACGACGTACGACCCACCGCTCGAGTGCGATTCGCCGCTCATGCTTCGCTCCGGCCCCGTGCTGCGGGAGCAGGATGAGCCAGGAGTTTCCGTACGACGACACGTCGACGGCGCGGATCTTCCGCGGCACGAGCGCGGGGGACGACCCGGCTTGACGAGCCCGATCGCTGCGGCGCACGCGTCGATGATGTCGGGGTACGCCGTGTCGAGGGTGATGCGGAGCCGGTGCGTACGCGCGGCGCGAGAGATGCAGCCGTCGCCCAGGTACATCCCGAGCACGTAGGCGTACGCGGCCGACGGTACGACGCTCACCTCTCTCGACGTCATCCCGATGCGAGAACCGGCTCGCCAGTCTGCAACCGTGCGCCGGGGGATTCCCGTGCGTCGGGCGATCTCGCTGCTCGAAACCCCGCGCTCGGCGAGCTCCATCACGGCAACTACCTCGTCTGCCGGTCTCAAGATGCCGGAGGTGGGACTCGAACCCACATGGCCCGAAGGCCGGCGGCTTTTGAGGCCGCTGCGTATCCCGATTCCGCCACTCCGGCGTGCCTCCGGATCGTAGCCGGGACGATTGGGATAGGACTCCGCCGCTCAACGCAGTAGAGTCGCTCCACCTATGGCCGCCGACGCCTCCGCTCCGACGCTCGCGACCCGTTTTCCCCGCCCCGGGCTGATCGGCGTGATCGGCGGCGTCGTCGTCCTGCTGGCCGTCGCCCTGCTCGTCAAGAACTTCGTCGTCGCTCCGTCGCGCTTCGTCGAGGTGACCCTGATCGGCGTGACGACGGGCTGCGTCTACGCGCTCGTCGCACTCGGCTACACGCTGGTCTACGGGATCTTGGAGCTGATCAACTTCGCCCACGGCGACGTGTTCATGCTCGGCGGGATGTTCACGATCACGTACGCGACGCACTTCTTCAACCTGCACGCGGGTCAGGGCGCGGTGATCGTGCCGATCGTGATCGCGACGCTGATCCTCGCGATGCTTTCGTGCGGCGTGCTGAACGCCGCGATCGAGTTCATCGCCTACCGCCCGCTGCGCGGCGCGCCGCGACTGGCGCCGCTGATCACCGCGATCGGCGTCAGCTTCATCATCGAGGACATCGGCCTCTTCTTCTGGGGGCCGAACTACGTGACGGCGCCCGACGTCTTCCCGCACTCGAACGTCTTCTCG
>CAZDEX010000032.1:0-11646 GCA_964504405.1 uncultured Gaiellales bacterium
CACGTGCAGGATCTGATCGACCGCTACGGCACCGATGGGAGCGCCGTCCCGAAGGCGCTGACCGACTACGTGCAGGCGCGCAAGTTCTACGACTACAACGAGCACTCACGCGTCGGTGCGAAGCACGGTGAGTTCGTGACGGACGAGATCTGCGACCGCTTCTGCGTGATCGGCGACAAGTCACAAATCTGCGCGAAGCTGAAAGAGCTCGAGGGGATCGGCGTCGACCAGTTCAACATCTACCTGATGACCCACGGGCAGGAGGAGACGCTGAAGTCCTACGGAGACGACATCATCCCCGAGTTCGCCGGCGTCACCGCGTAGAGCTTCAGGGTCGAATTAGGGGTTTTCCCTATGGCGCAGCCGCTGCTGCCATGGGTAGCCTCGTGCTCATGCATACGAACGGCGCAGTCGTCACCGCGACCGACCTCACCCGCCGCTACGGCGACGGCGAGGCGGCCGTCGATGCCCTCCGCGGCGTCTCGCTGGCCGTCAAGCCGGGCGAGCTCGTCGCGGTCATGGGGCCCTCCGGCTCGGGAAAGTCGACGCTCATGCACCTGCTCGCCGCGCTCGACACGCCGACGAGCGGCGACGTCACGATCGCGGGCGAGCAGGTAGGGAAGCTCTCCGACCGCGAGGTCACGCTGCTCCGGCGCAACCACATCGGCTTCGTCTTCCAGTTTTTCAACCTCCTGCCCATGCTGACTGCGGAGGAGAACATCGCGCTCCCGCTGTCGATCGCCGGCGAGAAGCCGGACCCCGCGTTCTTCGAGCAGCTGCTCGACCGCGTCGGGCTGAAGGACCGCCGCTCGCACCGGCCGTCGGAGCTGTCGGGCGGGCAGCAGCAGCGCGTTGCGATCGCGCGGGCTCTCGTGTCGCAGCCGAGCGTCGTCTTCGCGGACGAGCCGACGGGCAACCTCGACTCGAAGACCGGCGGCGAGATCCTCGAGCTGCTGCGGTCGTCTGCGAAGGAGCTCGACCAGACGATGGTGATGGTCACGCACGACGCGCAGGCGGCGACGATCGCCGACCGCGTCATGTTCCTCGCCGACGGACGGATCGTCGAGGAGCTGCCGCGGAGCGGAGCGACCGAGATCCTCGCCGCCATGGCGCGCGCGAGCGCATGATCCGCGTCGCCCTTGCAGGGCTCCTCGGGCGCAAGCTCCGCACCGCCCTGTCCGCGGTCGCGATCGTCCTCGGCGTCGCGATGGTCAGCGGCACGCTCGTGCTCACGGGCTCGATCGACAATGCGTTCAACTTCATCTTCACGAGCGTCCGCCAGGGCTCGGACGCGGTGATCAGCGGCAAGTCTCCGGTCGACGTCACGCAGGGCCAGGGCTCGTTCGCGCCGTCACTCGACCAGTCCCTGCTCGCGAAGACGCAGGCGCTGCCGTCGGTCGCGCTCGCAGACGGCGGCGTGAACGGCACCGCTACGCTCATCGGGCACGACGGGAAGGCGGTCGTGTTCGGCGGCGCGCCGAACCTCGGCTTCAGCATCAACCACGGCAACTCGCCCTTCAATCCGCTCGTGCTCGTCTCGGGCTCGTGGCCGAAGGACGGCGACGTCGTGATCGACGCGAGCACGGCCAAGAAGAAGCACTTCAACGTCGGAGACCAGATCGGCGTGCAGGCCGAGGGCCCGGTGCGCCGGTTCCGGATCTCCGGGACGGTCAAGTTCGGCTCGGCAGCGTCGCTCGGCGGCGCGACGCTCGCGGGCTTCTCGCTCCCGACGGCGCAGCAGATCTTCGACAAGCGGGGCAAGCTCGACGAGATCTCGATCGCGAAGCGACCCGGCACGTCGGAGGCGGCGCTGCTGCATGACGTGCGCGGGATCCTGCCGCCGACCGCGCAGGTACGCACGGGCACCGCGCAGGCGAAGGAGGACCAGAAGCAGACCGACTCGTTCATCTCGTTCCTGCGCGACTTCCTGCTCGCGTTCGGCGGGGTCGCGCTGTTCGTCGGCAGCTTCGTCATCGCGAACTCCCTGTCGATCACGATCGCGCAGCGGACCCGTGAGCTTGCGACGTTGCGCACGCTCGGCGCGAGCCGGCGCCAGGTGCTCGGCTCGATCATCATCGAGGCGCTCGTCACGGGCGTCCTGGCATCGGTGGTCGGGCTCTTCCTCGGGCTCGGCCTCGCGAAGGGCCTCTTCAAGCTCTTCGACATCGTGGGCTTTACGCTGCCGAACAGCGGAATCATCTTCGCAACGTCGACCGTGATCATCGCGCTCGTCGCCGGGATCGTCGTGACGCTGCTCGCGAGCATCCGTCCCGGGCTGCGCGCGACGCGCGTCCCGCCGATCGCCGCGGTGCGCGAGGGAGCGGAGCTTCCGCCCGGCCGCTTCGCGCGGTTCCGCACGCCTGCCTCGATCGGGCTGACTGCGCTCGGCTTCGCCTCGCTCGCCTACGGCCTCTTTGCGCCGCACCTCGGCACGACGAACGTGCTGGCGGCGATGGGGTTCGGCGCCGTCACGATCTTCTTCGGCGTGTCGATGCTCTCCGTGCGCTTCGTCCGGCCGCTCGCGTGGGCGCTCGGCTGGCCGGCGCGGAAGATCGGTGGCGCGGCCGGCGTGCTCGCGAGCGACAACTCACGCCGGAACCCGCAGCGCACCGCGTCCACGGCCGCGGCGCTGATGATCGGCCTTGCGCTCGTCACGCTCGTCGCGGTCCTCGCGGCGGGCATCACGTCGAGCTTCCGCGGTGCCGTGCAGAACATCTGGCACAACGCGGACTACGCGATCACCGCGCAGAACAACTTCTCGCCGATCCCGCCCGCGGCGGCGAACGCCGTCGCCCGCGATCCCGGCGTGGAGGCGGTTGCGAACGTGCGCACGGGCAACGTCGCCGCGTACAGGAAGTCGTTCTTCGCGACGGCGGTCAACCCGCCCGGCGCGACGGTGTTCCAACTCGACTGGAAGGGCGGCGGGTCGGACCAGACGCTCGCCACACTGGGCCGGGACGGTGCGATCACCGACACCGATTACGCCAAGTCGCACAAACTGCGCCTCGGCTCGCCGATCACGCTCACGTTCGCGGACGGCAGCCGCGGGACCTTCAAGATCGCCGGCATCTTCAAGCCTCCGGCGGGCGGCTCGCCGTTCGGCCGCGTCACCATCTCCCAGAGTGCGTGGGACGCGCACAACCCCAACCCGCAGAACCTCTACTCGTTCGTGCGCACACGCGGCGGGGGGACGGACGCGAATCGCGCCGAACTCGAGTCGACGCTCTCCAAGTTCCCGAACGCAAAGGTCGCGACGAGGCAGCAGTTCATCGACAACCAGATCAGGGGCCTCAACGCGATCCTCAACGTGCTCTACGTCCTGCTCGCGCTCTCCGTGATCGTCAGCCTGTTCGGGATCGTGAACACGCTCGTCCTCACGGTGTTCGAGCGCACGCGGGAGATCGGGATGCTGCGGGCGATCGGCATGACCCGCCGGCAGGTGCGGCGCATGATCCGGCACGAGAGCGTGATCACCGCGGCGATCGGCGGCGTGCTCGGGATCGTCCTCGGCATCGTCCTCGGCGCCCTGCTGGTCGCCCGCGTCGACTTCATCGTCTTCGCGCTGCCGGTGGGCTCGCTGATCGTCTTCGCCATCGCGACGATCATCGTCGGGATCCTCGCCGCGATCTTCCCCGCACGCCGTGCCGCGCGCCTCAACGTGCTCGAGGCGCTTCAGTACGAATGACGCGCCGCGACGTCGTCGTGCGCTTCCTGCAGCTGCACGTCGCTGCCGACGACCGGGAAGAGGCGGACCGCATTGCGATGCTGCGGCTCGCGGCCGAGCTCGCCGACTCGCTTTCGCGCCACGAGCCGAGCGCGCACTTCACCGCCTCGGCGTTCGTGATCGACGGCGACTGCGGCCGCACCTGCCTCGTCCAGCACGCCAAGCTCGACCGGCTGCTGCAGCCCGGCGGCCACGTCGAGCCGGGCGACATCTCCCTCGAAGCCGCGGCGCTTCGCGAGGCACACGAGGAGACGGGGCTCGTATGCGAGCTGCATCCGGTCGCGCCGCGGCCGTTCGACGTCGACATCCACCAGATCCCCGACAGGCCGGGCGAGCCCGCCCACTTCCATCTCGACATCCGTTACCTCCTCGTCGGCTCCGGCGACCCGTCGGACGGCGCGGCGTGGTACCCGATCGGAACTGCGGGTGACGAGTCCGTCGGGCGGCTCGCCCGGAAGGCGCTCAGCTACCGAAGCCCGGGCCCGGGCTGAGGACGAGCGGGCTCGAGGGCAGGCCCTCGACGGGCTGCGTCGAGTTGAAGCCGCCCGGAGCGACGTCGTTCGACGCGTCGGCGTGGAAGAGCGACGCAAGCAGCTGGATCTGATCGCGCCCGACGCCCAGCTCGAACTGGCCGCCGCCGTACAGCGCGATCCCTTCGCGTTCGCAGGCGTCGTAGAAGTCGAACAGGCGCTTCACCGAGCCGAAGCGCGAAGGCTTCGAGTTCAGGCAGCGCGGCTTGGACGGCAACGCTTCCACGTCCGACCACTCGTGGATCCCGGCGTCCCATGTGATCCGCTCCCGATGTGCAGCGAGGACGTCGGCCGTCGCGGGCGTCAGGGCAGGGTCCTCCAGCCAGGCGTCGGGAAATGCGTCGGCGATGCGGCGGTACAGGTCGGCGTCGGCGGGCATGCCGAACGCTCCGCGGTAGATGCCCTTGAAGTCCGCCGTGTCGATGACGGATGCGACGCTCGTGATGATCTCGTCGGTCCAGCTCGGATCGGGATCGAGCTTGAACCGCAGCTCGGGGTAGAGCGCACGCCACGCATCCACGTTCCCTCCGCGCGTCGAGACGACGAAGCGCACCGGCTTCGACTCGCGCCCGATCGCGTCGCCGAGAGCGAGCCCCGCCTGACGCAGCGCAAGGTCGAGCGCCGCCGACTCGAACGCCCACCGCCGGTACTCGGTCTGGCCGGATTGCAAGAGCGAGAACGACTCGAGCGTGTGCTCGCCCGCAAGCGCAAGCTTGGGATCGTCCGCCTGGAACTCTTCCTGCGCGCGTGGGTTGTAGTCGACCTCCTCGCCGCGCCCCTCCTCGCCCTTGCCGTGCAGGACGACGACCGTGCGCTTCAGGGTGAACCCGCGCGCCACCTCCTGCTCGAGCGGCTCGAGGTAGTAGCCGTCGATGTGGAGGGGCAGCTCGCGGACGCGGTCGTAGGTCGACACCAACGCGAGACTAGATGCTCACGACCACCTTGCCGCGCGCATGGCCGGTCTCGACGTGGCGGAACGCATCCGCGACGTCGGCAAGCGCGTAGGTGCGGTCGAGCACCGGCGTCAGCGTTCCCTCCTCGACGAGCGTGCGCAACGCGTCGAGGTCCGCGTGGCGGATCTTCGCGAACATCCCCGTCACGCGCGTTCTGCCGAGGCGTGACCGGACGAGCGCGCCGGCGAGCTGCGTGAGCGGACCGAAGAGCTTCCCGCCGCCACCGCCGACGATCACGAGGATGCCGCCGGGCGCGACCGTGCGGCTCAGGTCACGGAACGAGCGGTTCCCGACGCAGTCCAGCACGACGTCGTAGCGTTCGCCGCGATGCGCGAAGTCGTCGCTCGTGTAGTCGACGACGTCGTCGGCGCCGAGCGACCGCACGAGCTCCACGTTCCGCGTGCTGCACACACCGGCGACGTGCGCGCCGAGCGCCTTCGCGATCTGCACGGCGAACGTCCCCACGCCGCCGGCGGCGCCGTTGATCAGGACGCGCTGCCCTGCGGCGACCGCACCGTGGTCGCGAAGCGCCTGCAGCGCAGTGATGCCGGCGACCGGGATCGCAGCAGCCTCCTCGAACGAGAGGCGCGACGGCTTCGGCACGAGCTTCTCCCCGTCGACCCGCGCGTACTCGGCGAGCGGCCGCGGCAGTGGCCGAGCACCGCGTCGCCGGGCGCGACCCCCGCGAGGTTCGCGCCGACCGCCTCGACGACGCCCGCCACGTCGACGCCGCGCCTGGTCTCCGCGGGCCGCGTGCGGCCGAGGCCCATCAGGCGGCCGACGTACGGGTCTCCGCGCAGCTCGTGCGAGTCGAACGGGTTGATCGAGGCGTCGCGGACGCGGATCAGCACGCTGTCCGGCTCGAGCGCGGGGACACGCGCGAGCGGGTCCTCGCCGCCGCCCTCGCACTCGCCGACGCGGGCGGCACCGAGGCGCTCTCGATGCGCAAGCTCGCGCAGGCGCTCGGTGTCGAGGCGATGTCCCTCCACAACCACGTCGCGAACAAGGGCGACCTCGTCGACGCGATGGTCGACGCCGTCGTCGAGGAGATCGAGCTGCCGGCCGCGCCGGGCGACTGGCGGGCTGCGGTCCGGCGCTGCGCGATCTCGGCGCACGAGGCGTTCCTTCGCCACCCGTGGGCGTGCAACCTCGTCCTCGCACCGGGCGCGGGCAGCGGCACGCGCGCACCGCGCGTCCGCTACATGGAGTGGCTGCTCGGGACGCTGCGGGCCGAGGGCTTCCCGCCCGGGCTCACGTATCACGCCTACCACGTGCTCGACAGCCACATCCTCGGCTTCACGCTGTGGGAGGTCGGCCACGTGTCGGCCGCGACGCGCTTCGCCGGCGACCAGGACTTCGCCGCGTTCGTCGCCGGGTTCGTCGAGGAGATGCGCGCCGAGGGCTACCCCAACGTCGCCGAGCATGCGGAGCAGCACGTCGCACCGCCCGACGACGGCGTGCATGCGTTCGAGTTCGCGCTCGACCTGCTGCTCGACGGCCTCGAGCGCGCGCGTGCTTCCGTCTAGCGTCGGCGCTCGAGGTGGCGCCGCAGCGCGTCGAGGCGGTCGTCCCACTCCGCGCCCGCGTCGGTCAGCCGGTAACGGGTCTCGCGACCCCGCCGCTCGGCCTCGACGAGCCCTGCGTCGGCGAGCGTGACCAGGTGCTTGGCCACCGCCTGCCGCGTCATCGGAAGCTCGCCGGTGAGCTCGGTTGCGGTCGCGGTGCCGTGCTGCGAGAGGTAGCCGATCACCTCGCGCCTCGATGGGTCGGCGAGCGCGCCGAAGACGAGGTTCAGCTCAGACACGCGCGAACGCGAGGGCCTGAAGGCCGAGCGCCGTGCTCCAGGCGGGGGAGGTCTCCTCGACGACGAGCCGCGTCCCGTCCGCGTCGTCGTCGAGCGTGAACTCGACGGTGCCCTGCTCTTCGGGAGCACAGTCGTCCCAGGCGAAGGCGAGCCGGCGCCGGGGCTCGACGTCGGTGACGGTGGCGTGCCGCTCCTCGCCGTTCGACCAGCGGAAGCTTGCGCCGCCGCCCGGCTGCAGGTCGATGTCGACGTCGTTCGCGAACCAGTCCTCGAGCCGCTCCGGATCGGTGAGCGCCTCCCACACGTCCTCGCGCGTGGCCGGCAGGACGATCTCTCTATGGATCATGTGCAACCTCCAGGTTGCGTGATAGTGTGCAACCGACGAGTTGCACATTAACCGAAAGGTGGAGGGCTGTGATCGTGGGATCCGTCGTACCGGTGGTGGTCGAGCAGGACGGGCGGTGGGAGCGGTCGTTCGACATCTACTCGCGCCTCCTGCGCGAGCGCATCGTGTTCCTCGGCCAGGAGGTGAACGACGACATCGCGAACCTGATCGCCGCGCAGCTGCTCCACCTCGACGCGCAGGATCCAGGGCGCGACATCTATCTCTACGTCAACTCGCCGGGTGGCTCCGCGTACGCGGGGATGGCGATCTACGACGCGATGCAGTACGTGAAGTCGGACGTCTCGACCGTCTGCCTCGGCATGGGGATGAGCGCAGGTGCAATGGTGCTGTGCGGCGGTGCGGCGGGCAAGCGCTTCGCGCTGCCGAACGCGAAGATCATGATCCACCAAGGGTCCGCCGGCTACCGCGGGACGCTGGCCGACATCCAGATCGCCGCGCGCGAGATCCTCGACATGACGAAGCAAATGGCGCGGATCATCTCGAAGCACTCCGGTCAGGACGTCGACCAGGTGCTGCGCGACATCGACCGCGACCGCTTCATGTCTCCCGAGGAGGCGGTCGAGTACGGTCTGATCGATGGCGTCATGGAGCCTCGTTGACGAGTGGGAACACGGCTTCGGCTGGGTGCAGGACGAGTTCATGCAGCGCACCTCGCATGCGCTCGAGGTCGACGGCCGCGCCTGGCTGATCGACCCCGTCGACGACCCCGGCCTCGACGAGCGCGTGCGCGCGCTCGGGGAGCCCGCCGGCGTGCTGCAACTGCTCGACCGGCACAACCGCGGCTGCAGCGCGTGGGCGAGCAGGCTCGGCGTGCCACACCTGCGCGCGTGGGCGGACGAGGTTCCGTTCGCGGTTCTCCGCGTGCGCAACAGCCGTCGGTGGAAGGAGGTCGCGCTCTGGGACGCTTCGTCGCGCACCCTGGTCGTCGCCGACGCGCTCGGCACCGCCGGCTACTTCTGCGCGCCGGGCGACCGGATCGGCGTGCATCCGCTCGTGCGCCCATTGCCGCCCCGGTCACTGCGCGGGCTGCAGCCCACGCGCATCCTGTGCGGTCACGGCCCGGGCGTGCACGACGACGCCGCGGCCGCGCTCGCCGAGGCGCTGCGTACTGCGCGGCGCCGGCTGCCCGCAGCCTTCCTCGGCATCCTCACGCGCCGCGGGTCGTCCGCGGCGCGTGCCTAGCTGCAGCGACGACCCGTTCGACGGCCTGCCGCAGCGGACCGGGCACGTCGCCGTTGCCGTTCTGGAACCTCTTCCACGCCGCGGCGGGCTTGCCGCGACGTGCCTTCACGCCCGCCACCCCTTCGAAGTCCGGCACCAGCGTGATCGTGCGCAGCTTGCCGGCGACGCGCAGGATCGTCTCGTTCGCGATCTGCTCGGCTTCCGCGGGCTCCTCGCCGCGGGGCGCGTCGCGGTCGTGCACGACCACGTACGGGATTCGGCACGCGTTGCAGATCTCGGCGAACAGCGGCATGTTGCCCTTGCCCGCGCAGTCGATGATCGCGATCGCCTCCTGGTCTGCGTCGTAGCCGAGCGCGGAGAAGACGAGCGGGAACACGAGCTTCTCGGTGCGCCCTTCCACGAAGAGCACGGCGCGCGAGAGGAAGATCTCTGCGCGCTCTGCGTCGAACTCGGCGCTCATCCTGAACGCCTGGCGCGCGGGGAGCGCCTCCGGCTGCAGGAGTGTCGTGCCGGTGCGCTCGTCGTGGCGGACGAGCACCAGCTCGTCGAGCCGGTCGATGCCGAGGAACACGGGGGAGTGCGTCGAGTACAGCACCTGGTTGCGCCCGCGCGCGGAGAGGCGGCGCAGCAGGCGATGCAGGTGCCGCTGTGCGGGCGGGCTGAGGTACAGCTCGGGCTCTTCGATCAGGATCACGAGCCCCCGCACACGCGCGTTGACGAGCGCGGCGATCGAGCGCACGAGCGACAGTCCGCCGTCGCGCGCCTCGCTGCCGCGGACGACGCCGACGGCGCGCTTCGCCGGGTGGTCCGCGGTGGCGAGCAGGCTCGTCGGCCGGAGGTTCGCGGGGAAGAAGAGAGCGGGCGGTGCGCCTTCGCGGTTCAGGTTCAGCGTCTCCGGCGGCCGCGCGTCGAGGAAGAGCGTGCGTTCCCCGATCGTCGCCTCGATGTGCACTCGCGTGTGGCCGCGGGAGACGTCCTCGCCCGTCGGCATGGGCGCGGCCGCCTCGAGGAGCGCCCAGATCGCCGACAGCACGGTCGACTTGCCGGATGACGACTCGCCGACGAGGACGCACGCGTCTCCCGGCCGCAGGACGACGTCCCGCGCGCCGCGGAATCCCTGGATCGTGACCGTGTCGATGCGTGCCACCCGGCGCGTCTACCCGCGCAAGGTGTTCTTCAAAAAGAACAAGAGGTTCGCGGGCCGTTCCCCGAGCCGCCGCATGAGGTATGGGTACCACTCGGGCCCGTACGGGGTGGCGACGAGCACGGTGTAGCCACGGCGGACGAGGTCGATCTGCAGCTGCGGCCGGACGCCGTAGAGCATCTGGAACTCGAAGCCGTCGCGCGGCGCGTCGAGCGCGATCGCACGGTCGATCAGCTGCTCGTCGTGCGTGGCGATCGCCGTGTAGCTGCAGACGTCGAGCATGCGGTTCATCAGCCGCGCGTACGCGGCGTCGACGTCCGGCTTCCTCGGGTACGCGATCGCCGGTGCCTCGAGGTACGCCCCCTTGACGAGACGCAGGTTCGGCTGCAGCTCGGCAAGCGACTCGAGGTCGTCCGGCGTGCGGTAGAGGTAGGCCTGGAGCACCGTGCCGACGTTGTCGTGACCGGCCTCGCGCAGCCGCCGAAAGAGACGCAGCGTCGCATCGACGAACTGCGACTGCTCCATGTCGATGCGGATGAACTGCCCCTTCGCGAGCAGCCGTTCCATGTTGGCGTATGCGAGGTCCTCGTCGATCTCCAGGCCGAGGTGCGTGAGCTTCAGTGCGACGTTCGCGCGCAGGTCTTCCGCGGCGATGCGATCGATCACCTGCTCGTATGTCTCGACCACCCGCTCGGTGTGCGTCGGCTCGAGCACACCTTCGCCGAGCAGCGTCGTGTTCGCCTTCAGGCCCTGCGCGTTCAGGCGGCGCAAGACCGCGATGCACTCGTCGAGCGTCTCGCCGGCGACGAAGCGCGACGCGCCGAGCTTCATCCCGTGCCGGCGCACGAGCGACTGGACGCGCGGGCTGTCGGCTGCAACGAGGATGCCCTTCCGCAGGGCGGTGTTCATCTGTGCGACAGCAGCCACGCATGCACCTCGGGCACCAGATGCTCGACCAGCGTGAGGTGGCCGTGCGCGTCGTCGATCCGCGACTCGGCCCCGGGCACGTTCTCCGCGAGCCATCGTCCGTGCGCCGGCGGCACCATCAAGTCGTCGCCGCCCTGCAGGATGAGCACGGGGCGATCGATCTGCGAGAGCTCGAATCCCCAGGGCTTTGCGAAGGCGAGGTCGTCGTCGATCCACCCGTCGGCGCCTGCGTCGAGCGCGTGCTGCATGTTCGAGTGGAAGTACGCAGCGAGCTCGCCGGTCAGCGCGCCGCTGTCGGTTGGGCTGAGGTGCGGCGCCATCGAGTCGCGCAACTGCTCCGCCGTGATCTGGAGGAGCTCCGCGCTCTCCTCCTCGAGGGCCGGGCGCAGTGCATCCTCGCCCTCCAGCATCAACCCGAACTCGCGGATGTTCCCGTCGCCCATCCCCGCGAGCCAGTCGAGACCGGGCGCGTTCCACGGGCCGACGCCGGCCAGGCTCGCCGCCGCGACGAGGCGCTCGTCGCAGAGCGCCGCGCACGCGAGCGCGTGCGGGCCGCCACCCGAGAGCCCCCACGTGGCGTAGCGGTCGAAACCGAGTGCGTCTGCGATCGCCTGGACGTCGCCGACGACGTCTGCGACCGAACGCCCGGGACGACGCGTCGAGCTGCCGTAGCCGGCGCGGTCGCAGGCGACGAGCCGCACGCCGTCCGTCTCCCAGCGCGCGTAGAGGGTCCCGGACCCCGGTGTGCCGTGTTGGAAGAGGACGGGGAAGCCGTCGGGGTCGCCGAGCTCGTGCAACTCGAGCGTGCGCCCGTCGGGCGACTCGACCGTGCGCGTCACGCGCCGCAGCTTACGCTCAGGGTCCCGCGTACGTGGCGACGAACGCTGCGGTTCCGGGCCGAGCGGCGGTCCGCCCCTCGGGCGGACCGCCGCGAGGCCGCGTATACGGCGGGGCGACGCACCCGACCAACAGCATA